>JBKPQV010000317.1:0-8537 GCA_046734235.1 Acidobacteriota bacterium | reverse complement strand
ACAAAACCAACCCCAACCCCCAAAGCTTTTCGTTTAACGCGCGTCGATTGGACAACGCGTGGCGGGGCCATCGCACTCCAAGGACGGGCCTGGACGTCACGGGGGCTGAAGCGTATCGGACACAAGGTTAATTCCCCAGCGCCGCTTGGGCCTGTTGGAGTTCGGCAAAGATCGTCGCATTCTGCGTTTTCAAATCGTCCAACACTGCCTGAACCTGACTGCCAAAATTCACATAGGCAGTCGACTTCCCCTGGAACGAGACGTTATTCTTCACATACTCAGCTCCTCGGTGAAGAGCCACGACCCGCCAGTTGTCGTCACAAACCGGTGAGCCTGAAGATCCAAAATCAGTGTCGGTGAAGTAACGAATCGTGTCGTTGTCTGCCCCGGTGAGTAAGTTGTTTCGAAATGCGATTCGTTTTGGCATTCCGCGCGGGTGCTGGATGATGTTGAGTGGCTCATAACTCGCTGGGCCAAACACCACTCTGTTTGGATTAAACTCCAATGCAGGCCGCGTCGCGTCTGCCGCAAGCCTGATAACACAATAGTCAAGATTGATCGAATCTGCCTCGACCTTAGCGACCGCTACCTTCTTTGAAACGCTGTTCTCCTTATCAAAGTCGAACTCCACTACCGCACCCGCTGCCTGCAAAGTAAAGTCAGCTGTAGCTGGCTCATTTTCCCCGCTCAGCCGGGCTGCAATGACATGATGATTCGTTACCATGAGAGTTGGCGACAAGACCCACGCGGTTCCCGACATGGTCCACGGACCATTATTTGTCTGTCGTAATACGCCATTCTCAAATCTGGGTACGGTAATCCGCGCTACTGACTGGCCTACTTTTAGCCCGGCGGCAAGAAAACCAAAGTCAACTGTGTCGTCCACGCCAACGATCGCCTCGTTTTGTTTTATCTCTCGTAAATTCTGAGGATTGGGCATTGCGGGGACGCCTGCGGTGTGATTACCAACATCTTGAGCCACCGTTTCAAAATCATCGGCCTCAATTTTTCCTCGCAGACGAAGTTGCGCGGCCGCGTTTTTCAGAAACTGAACCAGCGGCACCTCTCCGTTCGCCAGTCGTTCCGTGTTGTTTAAGTTCGACAGATCGAGTTGAAACTGGTCGATCTTGCTGATGTTATTGGGCTCGGGCAAATTTAGAGCAAAAGGCTTAAAGATTCCCTGCAAGAGTAACTGACGAGGAACTTGCAGGAGATCGGAGGCAACCGCTTTAGTCGCTAGATCCGTAAGTTGTGATGAACTGAGATATCCGTTGAAGGCCATCTTAGTCTCCTAAAACAACGCGGCTTCATGCCCAAAGGATCTGCTCGAGTAAGGAGGGTTGACACGCAGAATCTGATATGGCCAGCGCCGGCACAATTCTCTGACAGCTTGAGGAAAAGATTCGATGATTAATGCACTTGATATCTTAATTAAGTCATTAAGTGCATTCTGTTGCTCTCGAAGGGAAAACTGCACTCTAAGGAATGGGCCCTCTTCATTCGCAATCAGCCGCATCAAAATAATCTGAGTATCATGGTCAATTGCCTCTACAGTGTTTTCAAATAGCGGAAAAAGTGACCAGAGATCATAAGAGGTGATTTGGCGCAACAATGGAGAAATCTCACTGAGTACGCTGTTGGAATCAGCAGTTGGCACTGAATAACTTTGAAAACGATGTTGGAGGATTGCGTTTTGCTGTTTATTTTGACGAGCCAACTCACCAAACATTTTCAGCGTGTCCAGTTCTTTACCATCGGCAATTTCGCGTCGTTTCAGCCACGATTTTTCCGCTAACAAGTTCAACAACAGTTCAGAATTGAAGTCGAGAGTAGCCTGTTCTATGCCTTTCTCAATGAAGTCGGCCGCTTGCTTTGTTTTTCCCAGTTGCATGGCCACTCGGGCTGCAGAAGCGAAAAGTGGTGTTGCATGATCAACTGTGAAGCTCGACAGTAATCCTTCGGCCATCTCAACCGAACGCTCGCCGTGCGGTATTAGGTCCTCAATTTCTGCGGCAAGCGCGGCTTCCCGTTCCTGAGTAGTTGCTTGCGCGAGGACTTCCGGATCGATCTGAAATCCGAGTGGGGCCAGGTATCGTTGAGACACTGGTGGCAGCTCAGAGATCGAGCCTTGCAGACTTGATCGCACTTCCGGATCTGAAAATTCTCGCTCGTCAGGTTCTTGTCGAAGCTGCAACCGGTGATAGAGCTCTTCAGCCTTGGCTCGCCAGCCTGATTGATTTTTGTACCAGTCGACCGCTTTCCGATTGATTTGAGCCGCCTTGTCAGGCTCTTTCTCGATCAACAACTTCAACATCGTCCGGCGTAACTCGGGGCGGTGCACAAGGGTGCCATCAAGCGTGTCAGAGGCTACCAATGACGTTTCGCGAGCCAGCCTGTCAAAGAGGTCCCTGGCCTCCGCCTCATTTGAAAGGTGAAGTTCACATGGTTCATTCAGCACATTGAGAATTACTGCGGGAGAAATACGTCGCAATACTAATCCTGGATGCGCCAATTTCTCCAAAATGGGATCATGCAAGTGCCCGAGAATGCGAGCATACAAAACTCCCTGAATAGCGGTATCACTCGTCGAAGAAAAAAATGATGGACGTCGCGATACGTCTTTGATGCTCTCGATGCCTTCTCGAATCACGACAGATGCACCCAACTTTAGCGAAAGGGGTACACCTCCTAGCTGCTTGACCAGCATTTGCGCCAGTTCGCGATCCTTTATGCCCAAACCTTCGAGGTAGCCAATTGCTGCATCGTTATCCAAATCGCCGAGCACTAATTGTTCGGGTTCTTTTCCAGCCAACCTGAGAGACTTCACCGGAGCGCGACCAGACACGACGACTCGCAGAAACGGAAATGACTGTTGCATCCGGTCCAGGATTTCCCAAAGAGGAAAAGCAAGACTCTCGCCGCGGAATTGGACCTCTTCAAATGTATCCAGAACGATCACAAAAGGCCGTGGTCCAAGGGTTTCTTCCAGCAACTTCATCAGCTGAGTAATATACTCAGTCACCTTTGCATAGTTGCCCCCGTTATCGAGCGCCTTTCCCCCGGATTCTGTTCCGATTGCATTAACGAAGGCATCACGCAACTCACGAAACTTGATGTCGTCAGAAAACTGCAAATCGAGTTGATTAAATATCTCCACCAAAAGTGTCTCTGGCTCGGAGATACTGAGTACTGAACGATCGAAATCAAGATACGCAAGAGGGATGCGGACTTTTTGATCGACCCTACTATGTTCGAGCATAAATCGTGCGACGAGAGCTGACTTGCCCACCCCTCCGGGTCCGCTAATGCTGAGCGCAGGCAGCGCGTCTGGTCTAACCCATTGATAGACGGCTCCCTTTATTCTGCTGATCAGAGCATCAGGCGAGAGCACGCCAACATAAGTTCGCAGTTGGTCCAACTCTTTGCGGCGCCCTCGAAAAACGTTGTCTCCTGCCAATGATTCGAGAGGGGCAGAAAACGAGCGAAATGCCAAACGCGACTGCACGTCCTTTTCCGAGGGAAGATTATCGAGCGTGCCTTGAAGCCAGGTTACGATTTGGAGAGTTTCATCAAGCTGCTCAGGAGGTTGTTCATCAATCGGCACCGGTACATTGAGTAAATATCGTTCCAACTGACGCTGTAAAGTGCCTGTTCGTTCTTGGGGATTAGCTGACAGGGCATCTTGCCGCTGGTCAATTGTGACCAGTTCAGCTATCGCTTTTCTGCGCGAATCTGGATGCAGCATAACTGACCCGTCAAAACTGCGGCCTGTAGCAGGAATTAACTCATCTTTTAGCGCTTCCTTTCCTTCCCCTTCTGGTCCATTCCCATCGACCGGTTGTAAGAGCTCGGGTCTCTTTAGAGCCACGAGCACAGCGGCGGCGTGTCGATATTGTTGTCGACGCTCATCGGTAAATGACTCGCTGGCATCCGCCTTGTCTTCAGCGATCAGCGAGAGAATATCTGCAGCTGTGCGATATGCCTGTTCCACTCTTTATTACTTTGCGATTTTCAAGAGTTGCTCGTTAAGACTCGGTAACTGAGCCGGTTCCGTTAGTGACTTTGCGAGCATTGCGTTAGCAATGGTCGGCATATCTGTCGGCTGAATCATCTTTGCAGGATTGACATCCTGCATTTTCTTGTTAAAAGCTTCGAGACAAGAAACTAGATCGAGATCAGTAATGCCATTAGTCGGCAATGGTCCATCTTCCCCAGTCCAGGCTCGCCAGTTTCCAATCAAATCCTGATCATAATCAAGCAACAGTAAACGCATCTTCCGCGCGAATTCGGGATTAGTGGCGTACTCCACCAATTGACGAATCATTTCAGTAACTTCCGCCTGGACATTCGTCTGTCCAAATCCATCGAGAACAAATATCCAAAGCCCTGTATTTCGGTTTACATTCCGGACCAGCCAACGGGCCAGGGCTTTCGGATATGAACTCGTGCTGCGTTGAGGCATCGGATCAGGGTTAAGTGTCAACGAGAGCTCTTCCGCGAGATCTTCTACGCTATAGGTAGGCCCGTTACCCACCGAGAGCTTTGCCGGAACAACGTGAAGATCGGGCCAACTATCTGTATTCATCACAAAATTGAAAAGCTCTGTGGTGTAGCTTTTGCCCGATTTGGACGGCCCATTCACTCGCAAGATTGGTTGGTTGACACTTTCGAGCAGATCCTTTGCGGCCTTTCGTAGATCGGGCCGCGCTAAAAATGGCTGATTAGCCATAACCCAGAAACTTTTGAATGGATCCGGATTCGGATCTTCCTTAAGCCTCACGCGGGCTAACACAGCTGAGAAGTCGGGCATCCCAGGTTGGTTGGCCAATCGATTCAGAAGCAATTCCATTAGGGAGGGATTGCGACGCCACTTACTTGTCATACAGGCATCTACCATCCAGGTCGCCTGATCCGTAGGGACAATAAGAGTGAGCGGCATCTCGCCGAGTTCCTTTCGATCTGGCAACGAAAAGACCAGCGTGATCAGCGTTCCTATTGGAGTCTGAACGAGGTGTTGGGCGAGAGCGCCAATAATATCTGTTCGCTCTTGTCTAGTGAGCATTGGTTTGTAAGTTTAAGGTTTACTCCTCTTCAAAGTACGAGAAAGGTACAGCTGCGAATTCGCTGGAGCCAGCAACTCCGGCAGCTTCGTCACCAGTTATTGCTATCGGCACCGACTCTTCTCGAATCGTGGGCTTCGAAAGCTTATCCCAATCGTGCAGAAACACTTTCTCATAATACTGCGCTATGCCTTCGTGGTGAATAAGCAAACTTGCATCACGATTAGCCTGCACTCCCTGGTTGGTTACGTTATGACTGCCAAGCAAAATTGTTTTCGAATCAACAATGATGCCTTTCGTGTGACAGCCAGCCTGCATGCGGATTCTACTCATATTGAATCCCGCTGCCTGGAGTGATTCGAGCTTCTTCCGAACGTCTCCAATGTTCCGGAAAATGAAGCGAGCGTCGATATTCGCGTCCTTCGAGTACTTCGCCAGTAGTTTCATCAATTCCTTATACTCCGGCGTCGGACTCTTGATTGGATTAAGTGATTGATTCTGGAAATACAGTGTGTTTTTCGGTTTCTGACGCAAGAATTCAAGGACAACTTCGAGATAGTTGTCCGGCGTGAGTATCGGTTGGACCGTAAGTGGATTCTGCGCTGAAAAAGTAAATTTTTGTGGCGCAAAGACCTCTATACCTACGGCTCCGCGTTCGTCTTCGAGGATTTCATCGACCGGAACCAGTAATGCCGGCATGGCTTCGGGAAACAGCGCTGCCTCTTCTTCAGTTGATGCAGTTTCAAAATCATGGTCCAAAAACACCTGGAATCGCTTTGCCAGCTGCGGGTTTTCGCAGACGACATGCCACTCGCGATTGAAACGTGTAATTAGTTGGCGATCAGCATTCGCATCGAAGAAGTCGATGTCAGGTTGGTTGGACGACTGCCAGTTACCGCTTGAAAGCCAAAACGCGCGATCATCACGAACCGCAACTTTGATGTGATAAGCAGAAGCAAACGTTTTGCCTGAACCAACGTGAGCAAATGCGTTACCAAAGCGATCAGAAGCGACCCGCTTGAGTCCTCTAACTATAGAACTCTCCGGTTTATCATCAGCCTTCGTTGAATCGACATCATCTTCCGTGGGCAAAGATTCTTTTGGTCCCAGGGTCTGTTGCCACTCCACTGTTGAATCCTTTAAGAGAGTGCGAACAGTACGATAAATGTGTGGTGCGGTGAAGTCGTACATGCCCAGGTGCAGTTTGCGATCTGTGCCCTCAAGAAATGGCTGCAAAACTTTCCACCCTGCCTCAGGCGAGACATGACAAGTGATGGTCATTGCACCAGTAACGGGACTGAGATCTCCGTTTGGCGGTGGTTCATAAGTGATAACAGGCACCGCTTCCAACAATTCTGCTTCGACTCCTGTTGCCTGGATCTCATCAATCAACAAATTTGGTCGCCTACGAAGTAGTGGCACAGCTTCCTCGCCACTGCTCAGTAGTTGTTGAAATGGATCTGCGATTTCGATGTCGACTGGCACTCCATCGACTGTCGAAGGAATACCTAGTTTGCTCTTAATTGCTTCTTTATCGAACTTCTCTCCGGGCGAAGGTTTCACAGCAACAACAACAGCTGGAATTGATGTGATGGCTCCGTTTTGAAACAGGTAACCTGCACGAACACCTAACACCCCCTTCCGAGCCATGAGGGCAGCTCGATTGTTTGCCGCAGCATCAATCGCGGGCTGAAGTTCGCTCACTGGAGTTGAGTCAGTCGAGACTGGCCTCCGGGCTGGAGCTGATAGACCGTCGGCATTTTCAATGGGAATACGATTGTTTCCCCAGATCACGAAATACTTGCCGTCTTCGTTAACTACTCGACCCGGACTCGTAGCAGTGTTGGTCGTTGTCTCAGGTCTAGCAGGAGTTGCGGGCGGCGTGGGATCGATTGTAACGGTCGTTCCGGGTTGAGGAGCTGTGCCGGCGCTTCCACGAATCGTTTTGTTTGGCATGAGTCTAGGCCTCCATCCAGGAAATGAGGTTATCGATGACATCATCGTTAATGCGCGTACCAGAGTTACTGGTAATGCCACCGGTGGTGTGAATTCCTATTGCGACAACTCCGTTTTCTTCGGTGTCTTCCCAGATAGGACTGCCGCTCTGTCCACCAAACGTATCAATGTCGTAGAACACGCGAGTATTAGACACACTCTTGATGGGACGTTCGTGGAAATATTGGAAATTCGCTTGCTCGCGATCAGCTGGATAGCCGGAAACTTTCAAAACGACACCATTCAACTCTGCGTCGGTAAATGTGCTGACTGCAAAGTTGCCAACTTGCAACCCAACAGCTTCGCTATCCAACTGGATGACTCCATAATCAAAGTCTCGTGATTTCTGTTCGGTCCATCCGTCAACCGCTTTAAAGCGAGTCGAGGTGACTTTGCCGAAAGGAGTTGAGGTACCAAATTTCGCTGGTATGACATCAATCGACTTGGCCCACCCGCCTTCATCATGTAAGAAGACGCAATGACCCGCGGTGGCGAGTGTTTTTGGACCAATGAACCAAGCAGTACCAACGAAGAGGTTACCCAACTGGGAGCGAATGCGCAGCGCACAAATTTGGCGCCAAGGATTATTCGAGAGCAAAGGCTTGGCAACTTTCACACGGTCGTCGGTACCAATAATGGCCTCCAACATCCCTGTGTCGCCAAAACTGGCGACCGCTACGTCCGGTAAGAAAATACCCAGATCGGTGGGATCCTCATCCAAAACTGCGGATTCATTCACAGTTTTGGGAGGAGGCGGTGCTGGTGGTTTGTAATATGGAAGACTTACGCGGTTCGTTTGTGGAACCACGGCAGCCTCATTTATACGAATCTCCGGTTGCGGAGCGTCGCTACTAACGGGTTGGTGTCCGGGAGCAGGCATGTTAGTACTCTTTCGATAAGGGTGATGGTCATTGTGAAGCAACAAAACTGAGTTATGCGTAAAGCCCGCGACAGGTCGGCAACTGAGCTAGGTTTTTGGTTCGATGTGCGAGGTGAACCAAATGGCTGAGAAATCGCGAGGCCGGATTTATATACCAGTAAGGTCCTTGATGCAAGGATTTTTAGGAGTCGATCTGGATTTCAGATTTAAGATTGAAGATTTCAGGTTGTCTGTTCTTCTCTGCGTCTCTGCGTACTCTGTGTCTCTGCGTTGAAAAGAGTCTTAAGAAGGCGTGAACATCCTTGACGCGGAGGCGCAGAGTACGCAGAGACGCGGAGAGTTTCTAACCATAGAGACAAAGATTCGTAGAGACTGATAAAAAATACAAGAATTCCCAAGATGCCAAACTTAAAACCACTCAAAAATCTTGTTACTAAAGCAAAAGACTTTCGCGAACATCATCGAGAACGTCATACACCTGTCTCTTATACACATCTCCGAGCCCACGAGACAATATTGCCAATCTCGTATGCCGTCTTCTGCGTGAAAAATGGGGGGGGGGGGGGGGGGGGGGGGGGGGGGGGGGGGGGGGGGGGGGGGGG
>JBKPQV010000316.1:0-4828 GCA_046734235.1 Acidobacteriota bacterium | reverse complement strand
GTAGAGGAAGTTTGCGGCAGCTGGTTGAAAGAGCTCTTGCGCTTACCGACGAGCGTGAGTTTCGCAATAGTGACGGGTTGCCAAATGGCGCATGTAACCTGCCTGGCCGCCGCTCGACACGCTTTAATGAAGCGTCATGATTGGGATGTCGAAACAAAAGGTCTTTATGGAGCACCCCCGATCAGAATTCTTTCCAGCTCTGAGCTACATCGATCGTTTGAGCGGGCGGTCAGACTGCTTGGGTTGGGAACTGAGCACATCCAACTTTTGCCAGTCGATGAAAAGGGACGCCTACGCCCAGATTCACTCGAACAGAAGTTAAGTGAAGGCACTGAGTCGCCAACAATCGTCTTGCTTCAAGCAGGCGAAATCAACATCGGTGCCTACGATAATTTTAGTGAACTGATACCGATCGCGAAGAAATACGGTGCATGGGTACACATCGATGGAGCATTCGGACTTTGGGTCAGCGCAAGTGATCGATTGCGCTACCTCATGCAAGGGGCGGACGCGGCTGACTCATGGGCCACTGATGGACACAAATGGCTCAATGTTCCTTTTGATTGCGGGTTTGCATTTGTTGCAGATCCAGAATCGCATCGCGCGTCTATGGCAAGCAAGGCTGCCTACATCACCCTCGCTACAGACGCGCGCGACCAAATGGATTGGAATCCAGAATGGTCCAGACGCTCAAGATGTTTTGCAACCTATGCCGCGATTCGGCAACTTGGACGAAAAGGAATCGCTGAAGTTGTCGATCGTTGCTGCGAACACGCGCATTCCATCGTCACCGGCATAGGCGCCTTGCCCGGCGCTGAGCTTTTGTGGGAACCAACAATCAATCAAGGCCTCGTTCGGTTCCTTGACACTTCACCTAACGCATCGGAAGAGGATCACGATCGGCGTACTGATGAAGTGATCGCCAAAATCCTGCAAACCGGTGAAGCGTTCTTTGGCGGTACTACGTGGCGCGGAGGTCGGGCAATGCGTGTAAGCGTATGCAATTGGCGAACGTCTGAAGCGGATGTGCAACGCGTCATTAAGGCTGTCGCGAGTTGTTTGCGAGATTGATTGTGAAGGCTACCTTTCTCCGTGTCTCTGTGCCTTTGTGTCTCTGTGTTAAAAAGAAGAGCCATCGAAGTTGAGTCTCGCTTTTAACACAGAGACACAAAGGCACAGAGACACAAAGAAGTCAGCCCCGGGGCGCTACATAACTGCGGCGCGCTTTCACAACCAGATTGCCACGCGATTTCTTCACTTCAGGCTTCAACTCGATCTTGAGTTTCCTTACCGACCCGTCGCGCGCTTTGTTCGTGGAAACAAAAGCCAGGCTAAAACGCGAACGGATGTGCTCCATTAAGGTGGCGAACGTCTGATCTAAGACCTCGGGCCTGTCTTCGAGGACCTCACCCCCAGTTTCGTTGGCGATATCTTTGATGTTCAGCGTCGACAATCGCATTAGGCCACCCATTCGAGTCGCCCACCTCATCATTCCGTTTTCCATCTGCTGTTCTTTAGTGATCGGCACCAGACCACACACTACGCTGCCGGATTCGTAAACCGCGTGCACAGCTGTTTTTCCACTTGGGCCATCGGCACAATCAAAATTTCGTGTAACACCGGTGATCAAGATGATCACGCGTCTCCCCGAAGGATTTCCAGCTTGCTCCATATAGGTAGCCGCTTCGTAGAAAGCTTTATTGATGCAGTGGTTTGCCATCTCATCGTGAGGAGGAATGTGATTGAGTGCAAACTTTATGGGCCAACGATCGCGAGTAAAGGTCTGCAACAACTCTGCGTTGTTGTGATAAGTCATTACCGCCACTTCGTCAGCAGGTTTCAAACGTGCAATCGCCTCCATAGCAGCATGTCTGACTGATTCACTGTAGGGATCAAGACAGCCACCTCGGTCAATTAGCAATAGTACCGACAAAGGCAGACTGCCCTGGCTGAAGTGTGTGATCTCCTGCCGCGTACCATCCTCAGAGATAACAAAATCGTTTAGGGTCAAATCACCGACGACTCGGGCAGTCTCTTTTTGCAGCACCAATGCATCGATAGTGACCAAGTCGACGTCGGTCTTGATGACTTCGATGCTCTCTTTCGGGTTTGGATTTTGATTCGGAGTTTGGCTGGTAACGGAACGTTCGCGTGTTTGGGCCTGGGTGGATCCGGATTGAAGTCTTTTCTGCGAAACGCTCATGAACATGAGCGCGATGCTTAACAAAATCAGCGGCAATAAACGCAGGGTCGGGTTGGATATTCGCATGAGTCTCTCCCATCTGAAATTGAAATTGCCCCGACTCACACCGGTAGAGTCAGTTGGACATTCACTATTTCTATTTTGGGGAGATGGTTAGGGAGAGAGAGACTCCTTGGCCCGGAGCCATGATACGACAATTCACGCTCGGTTTGAAGACGGATTTTTAGTGGGTAGTGTTAACCTGGAGTAAAAAGATCTATTGGTCATTTGTGGAATTTCGGATTTGGGATTTTGGATTGCGGATTTCGTGCGACTTTCGAAACTATTCCGAAATTCGCAATTCCAAATCCGAAATTCGTTTACTTAATGTCCCCCATCAATCTCTTAATAGTTGGTGTCAGCAGCGCCAGAATTCCGGCCGCAATCAAAAGCCCCACTGCAATTCCACCATAAAGCTTCACCAGCTGCCACGAATCATTAGCTACGAAGAAGCCGGAGAGGTAGCCCGCTAGCTTGTTGCCGAATGAGGTTGCCAGGAACCAGACGCCCATCATGATTCCAACCAACTTCGCTGGCGCAAGTTTGGTGACTGTGCTTAGACCTACCGGACTCAAGCACATTTCGCCACATACTTCCAGGAAGTAAAGTCCAACTAACCATAGCGGGCTGATCTTTCCCTGCGCGGTCATCATCGACGCCGGAATCAACAGCAGATACGCCGCACCAATGAATACTAGACCAAGCGTGAACTTTCCCGGACTTGAAGGTTGTCTGTCTTTGAGGCGAACCCAGATGTAAGAGAAGATCGGCGCTAGTGCGATCACAAACAGTGGCGTGCACGACTGAAGGTAGCTCGAAGGAAAGCTCACACCAAAAACTTCCGTGCGAACCAAACTCTTCGCGTACAAGTTAAGACTTGCTCCCTTCTGTTCGTAAGCAGCCCAGAACAGCATCGTGAAAAGAAAGAAAATCAGAATGGCCGCAATACGTTTCCAATCGGTTGCCGTCAGCGGCTGGTTCGCCGAAACATCGGACGCCTTTACTGTTGAACGTTTCTTTACTTGAGTTCCGACATTACCGAGCTGCCGCAAACTAATCACGTAAATAATCAACCCGAAGATCATGCCCACCCCGGCGGCACCGAAGCCCCAGTGCCAACCACCAGTGGGATCGAAGCCCATGGAAGACAAGAACCGTTTGAACGTTTCACCCTGAGCGAAATATCCGATAACGAGTGGCGCCAATACCGCTCCGATATTGATGCCCATGTAAAAGATCGAAAAGCCGCTATCGCGTCGAGGATCATTCCCCCGATAAAGACCTCCGACCATCGCGCTGATATTTGGTTTCAAAAATCCCGTCCCAACGGCTATCAGGACCATGCCGAGATAAAAGGTGGTCATTGAATGAAAGATCATCGAGAAATGACCAAACGCTATGATGATCCCGCCTACGAGTACGGCAAGTCTTGCTCCAAGGAAGTAATCAGCAATGAGGCCACCAGGCAAGGCAGTCAGATACACTGCCATTGTGTAAGTGCCATAAATGGAGGTTGCATGTTTTGTGTCGAAACCCAACCCACCCTGGGCCACAGTTGCTGTCATGTAAAGCACAAGGATGGCGCGCATCCCGTAGTAACTGAATCGTTCCCAAAGCTCAGTGAAAAATAACGGTCCGAGACCTTTGGGATGACCGGCAAAGCCAGACGTATCTAAGACAGGAACTTCAGTGGGCAACTTATTTTCGCTCATAGGTAATGTTCGGGTGTGTTGGATAAACGGGCGGCATTATGAAAGACCCGGGCAAAACAGGCAACTAATGTTAAGTGTTTGCAAAGCTAAGACTGGCAAATCAAACGTTTACACCTTCCGAAGCATCAATTATTAACAGGATTCAGTGGTCTCCCTTTGCGGGTTCCTTGTTCAAAGGTACAACAATGAAAAAGCTGTATTTATTTCTGGCGCTTCTTGTTTTGGTGTCGTCCGTCCCAATTCGGGCGCAATCGGGTCGAAAGACTGCCACTGAGCCAAAATCGAAGACTGAAGCAAAGACCGCAACTCAAGAGAATACCGACTCGGGGATTTCTGATTCGAAAATCTCACCTGAAGGCGAGACGATTGAAGGAGATGTCATTCGCTTCGACACAGCGCTAGTTACTGTGCCAGTGACTGTGGTTGATCGCTACGGACACTATGTGCCGCAGCTTCACAAGGAAGATTTCAAGATCCTCGAGGATGGTATCGAACAAAAGATCGCCTATTTCGGAACCACGGACCAGCCGATCACAGTCGTCCTTGTGATCGACACGAGCGGCTCAACGCAGTTTCGTCTCGAGGATATTCATGACGCAGCCATCAACTTTGTTGGAAAGCTAAAAGCAGACGACAGCGTAATGGTGATTTCATTTGACGATCGAATAAGAGTCTTGACAACTCCCACCAGCGACCGCGACCTGATTACCAAGGCTATTCGTAAAAGTCGAACTGGTGGCGGCACCCGACTCTACGACACGGTCGATGAGATCTTCAATAAACATTTAAGGACAATCAGTGGTCGAAAAGCCGTTGTACTTTTTACTGACGGCGTCGATACCACTAGCCATCGAGCCTCTTACGACAGCACACT
>JBKPQV010000315.1:0-3399 GCA_046734235.1 Acidobacteriota bacterium | reverse complement strand
AAATACCAGCGACTCCAGCGCAGATATCGAAATTTCGTTCACCGTGTTTGCCCCGGGCACCGCGAAAGTTGTGACAAGCGGCAGATCTTATCAAAACTCCAATAGAGCAGGACCAGTTGTCGTTGGACCAACCTCAGGATCAAATGTTGGATTGTATCGAGAAGTATTACTTAAACGCGCTGGAGAAGATGCTGGCTCAAGAATTCGGCGCGCACTCCACCTCGAGGTACCGGGTAACAACTGACGCTGCCTAGTTTCCTTCTGACTGTCTCTCTGCTTCGGCCTTCTCATAGATCTCATCAATCACTCCACGGTACTTCTGATCGATCACTCGTCGTTTGATCTTCATAGTTGGCGTCAACTCACCACCATCGATTGTGAACTCGTTTTCAAGCAGCGCAATCTTCTTGATCTTTTCGTAACGTGCGAGGTCTGGAGTCAGACCAGCGATCTGGCGCTCGAAGAGATCTATGATTCGCGGGTTCTTGCAAAGCTCCGCATGGCTTGTTGTTTCAATTCCCTTTAATCGAGCATACGACTCAATTTGTTCCCACGCCGGTACGATTAAGGCCGCGGGGAACTTTCTTTCGTTTCCAATCAACACCACTTGACTCACGAAGCGGGAACCTTTGATTGCCTGCTCAATTGGCTGCGGTGCTATGTACTTTCCGCCTGAAGTCTTGAATAACTCTTTCTTGCGATCGGTGATTCGGAGATAACCGTCGGCGTCAATAGTCCCAATATCGCCCGTCTTAAACCAGCCATCATCGCTCAACACCGCGCGTGTTTCCTGCGGACGGTTGTAATAACCCTGCATCACGTGCGGTCCACGAGTTTCAATTTCACCGTCCGCGGCAATCCGAATTTCAACGTTTGGTATCACCCTGCCAACCGTTCCTACCCGCATATCGTCGAGGCCGCTTGACGTAATCACCGGAGAAGTTTCCGTCAGGCCATATCCTTGAATTATGGGGAGGCCAGCGCCGAGGTAGATATATGCGAGATCATCCGGCAGGGCAGCTCCGCCTGATAATAGGATCCGAATGCGCCCGCCAAATGCCTCCTGCCACTTCGAGAATACAAGCCTGGTCGCGACCGCGTGCTTGATTCTTAGCCAACCTGGAGTTGGCCGATGTGCGAGTAGGCATTCGGCGTATTCACGAGCCACTTTCACTGACCAGGCGAGGATGACGACACTCAATTTGCCCGCTTCCGCCGCACGTTCACGAATACGCGCGTAAATTTTTTCAAAAAGTCGCGGTACCCCTACAAGCATGGTGGGCCGAACTTCTTTTAGGTTTGACGCAATAGTCTGCAACGATTCGGCGTAGTACACGGCCATGCCATGAAACAAATACATATACATAGCCTGTCGTTCGAAGACGTGTGAAAGAGGCAAAACCGAAAGAGCAGAGTCGTGTGAACCGAATGAAAGGTGTCCGGACGAATCGATCAAATTCGTGACCAGGTTTGCATGCGAGAGCATCACTCCTTTTGGTTCACCAGTCGTGCCTGACGTGTAGATAATCGTGGCTAGATCATGCGGGGTGATTTCGTCGTTTAGACGATCTACGAGCGTAGGATCTTTCGCTAAGAGATCCTGCCCCTTTCTCTCAAGTTGTGCGAACGTCAACGCATCAGCGTCATCGACACCCTCAGTATCAAAGAGAACGATCTGGCGAATTGTATTGCAGTCTTTTAAGACTTCAGCGAGTTCTACAAGCTTCGCGTGGTTCTCAAGAACAAGGACGGACGCACCGGAATCTTGAATAATGTAACGAACCTGGTGCGGTGTCAGTGTGGGATAAATCGGCACATCGATAGCACCACTGAAGAGGCACCCCGCATCAATCAAGGTCCATTCAACTCGACTCTCCGACAACAAGGCGAGTCGATCGCCATGTCTGATGCCTAGGGCATACAAGCCAGCTGCAAATCGCTGAGCTCGGGTAAGCAATTCGTCTGAAGAAATCGAGACCCAGCGACCATCGTGTTTGTAGTTTAGAGTATCTGGTCGCTTATGTATGCGAGCTACTCTCTCAAACACATCTACCATCGTGTGCGGCTCGTCCGGACTGGCGGGCACTCTTGTGGATCGACTTATTTGCGGCGCAACAATATCTGTGGTGGCCGGGTTCACCGCACGTTTACTCCATGAAGAAAAATATCCAACACCTGGTCGGCCATGGGAGCGAGTTTGTAACGACGTTGAGAAAGAATCCAATTCGTGGCCATTTCGTCGAGTGCACCGAAAAGGAACTTGGCGACAACTTTGGCATTCAGGTCTGATCGAAAGAGGTTCGCTTTTTGGCCTTCCTCGATAGTGTCGCGAATCAACGCAAGATACTCAGCAAAACCTGCTGCTGAGAATTCTTCCATAAACTTTGTAGAGCCTCTTAGCTCAACCTGAAAGACAACAGCGAGATCGCGGTCGGCACCGAGGCGCTCCAGGTGCAAGAGTGCAATCTGGCGTAGTTTTTCGCGTGGATCAGAAATGTTCTCAAGCTTCTTTTTTACTTCGGAAATTGCGGCATCAACGCTGATATCGAAGATTGAGTGGAGGATGTCTTCCTTGCTCTTGAAGTAAAGGTAGACAGTGCCGTCGGCGACACCAGCGTCGCGCGCAATGTCGGCCACTTTCGAGTTGAAATAACCATTGTGCGCAAACACGCGTATAGCAGCGCGCAGAATTGCTTCGCGTTTATCGCCAACAGGCGGTCGGGAGGAGTTGATGGAGCGGGCGGCACGCATCTCTGGTAATTGCTGATTGTTGATTGCTGATTTGGGACAATCGACAGCTTCCCGCAATCAGCAATCAGAAATCAACAATCGGCAATGAATGAACCCTCACTCAGTCGGGCACTAGCCTAGAACACTCAACAACGTTTCCGCAAGATGCTGTGGAGATCGATTACTGAAGTTTTACAGAAGCGAACCTAAACTCACAGGGCTCTGCACAAAAGTCAGATACCACCGACCAACTAAGCCTAGTCCGCATTCATCCGTGGCTCATTCGCGGTAAGTAGCTCTGATTCGAATCGGTCTGGTAGTGGGAGGTTTCGTAACAGGAATTCCTGAGTTGGGTAAGGAATCCTTATTTGACGCTCTCTAAAGAGTCGAGCGATCCGGTAGTTGATATCACTGCGAATCTGAACATGCCGGCGTGGCTGGTTAGTCCAAACCAGCAAACGAAAGTCGAGTGACCATTCACCAAACTTGAGAAACTGTACACGAGCCGGTGGATCAGTCAGCGTGTTTTCAATGTCTTTAGCGGCATCCAACAAAGTGTCGGTCACTAGTTGGATATCCGAGTCGTCAGCAACGCCAACCGGAATCGAAATTCGTGCCCGCGGATCGCCATACGACCAGTTAATCACCCGCTGCCCAACTAACTTGGAG
>JBKPQV010000314.1:0-11495 GCA_046734235.1 Acidobacteriota bacterium | reverse complement strand
ACCTGCCTGCACTCCAGGGTTTTGTTGACTACCTGTTTGCGCACTTTGAGCAAAAGTAACGTACAACACGTAGTCACCCAGGCGCAGTTGTTGTGGTTGGCGCTGTTCTGGACCTTCTGAGAGTAAGCCAGCCATTTTATCTTTACCCTGATGCTCAAGGATAAGCGGTGTAAGTTGTTTCAGTATTTCGTAGCTGCGCTTGACCGCTTCGTTAGTTGCGTCGTCGAGTGACTCAATACTGAATGGACTGAACCCGATTGCATTGTGCTGGCCAATTGCATAAAGAGCGTTGACCGAATCTATCGGACCAGGCATCGCTTCGGGAATAAAAACGGGGTTGCCGGAGCGGTCATACTTACGTACCCATTCAGCAAAGTTTTGAAAGTAGATGTCAGGAGTAAGAAAATCGATTTTCGGAGTACCAGCACGCCAGACATCGATTAGATGCGGTAGCGGTCCTGCGCTTGGATATTGACCTGGTAAATGTCCCGGTCTTATGAGGGCCGCATTTACAAACATCGGGAGCGGGTATTCAGTCTTTCCAGCAGTTGTTACTCGTTCCACATAACGCGCAAAGTGCCAGGCCATGAATATCTCATCGGTTGCCGGACCTTTGCCAAATATTTCTTCCCACGTACCTCGAGTCTTGAAACCGCTTGCTCCCCAAACGGCACTGAATTCTGGAATGAGTTCCTCTTTCTTCTTCTGCAAATAATCCATTAATTCTGCGGGGACGGCTTGCCCAAAAAGAGTATTGGCAATGGCACTCCGGTCTCGGGAGTCGGGAATCATGCCGATCTCGTTTTCGACCTGGACCATAATTACTGTACGTTCATTTGCATCTACTTCGCGTAGGTGTCGCATGAAAGCAGCGAACGCGCGCGCGTCAGCGTCGACGTTCTCCTTACTAAACGGCGAAAGAATTTCCATACCGTTTCCCCTTCTGTCTTCAGAACGAGGGAAACGTCGTTGATTTGTTTTTACCCATGATGGCGCATAGCAGGACATGCTGTTCTTCCATGACGCAAACCACAGCGGCACCAGGCGGAGTTTGTTCTTACGGGCATCCTGTATCAGGCCATCAACCAAAGTGAAATCGAATTTTCCTTCTGTTGGTTCGATGAGTTCCCAGTAGACGGGAATGAGTACGGTATTGAGGTTCAGTGCAGCGAGTTTGGGCCAAAAGGGCCGCATGTACTCGACACTCGATGAACTTGAGTTTCCTAGTTCACCTGCGAGCACTAGAAAAGGTTTACCGTCAACGATGAGTTGGGTTGCCGATCCCTGTTTACGAAGGTAGGGCACCGACTGCTGTCCCATTGAATTGAAATTCGGAACAGCCAGGATGCTGATGATCGTAACGAGAGTAAGGAGTCTCGATTTTAGATTCATGCTTTTCAAGAGTTTCAAGCCTAAGCCGGTTTCTTTGCGCTCGGGTCTCCGGTTGGTGCTGGTGCGAAATCTTTCTTACCTGGGCGCCCGAGCAACTTAGTAAAGAGCGGTTTCAACGAGTCGGCCCAAACTTGATAACCCTTAACATCAAGGTGCAGACCATCAGCAACAGTTACTCCTGGAAATAACTTGTCGTCTTTATCAGCTAACTTATCGTTAATATTCAAAAAACGGATTCGTTTGCCGTCAGCGAATTTTGCGATCGCCTTATTGATGTCATTGATTATTGGCATGACGGCCATGTTGTCATTTCGCGGGAATATTCCCATCAAGATGATCGTGGCTTTAGGCGCTTTGTTTTGGAGCAAATCGAGAATTGCTTTGATTCCCAATGGGATTTCTGTGGCTCTTGAGTCATTGGCTTGCGGGGATTCTTTACCGACGTTATTGGTTCCAACGAGCAGTACGATCACTTTAGGATTGATGTTATCCAGCTCGCCGTTATTTAGGCGCCAGAGAACATTCTGAGTAGTGTCACCACCCCAGCCAAAGTTTGCCGCGTTCCAGCCGTAGAAATTCGCTCGCCAGTTTTCGAGAAAGTGTTTGTACTGTTCGTCGCTGGTACCCCAACGTCTCGTGATTGAGTCACCCTCAAAGTAGACGTCAATTCGTCCTTGCTTTGCCTTCTCCAACAATTGTTGGTGCGCGATCATCGAATTCTGATCGGAGCGCGGCGACGGTTCGTAAGGTTTTGGTTTAGCGGGTTGCTGAAATGGATTTACACTCGCAAACACCTGGGCGACAAGTACAGCGATGATGAGCGCTGGAAACAGTAATCTCATTTGAGTGCTTTGGAACTAAGTTGAAGAGAGCCGGCACAGGTTACACAGCGAAGCGTTGGGGCTGCAACCCGGCTCGAGGACCAACGAAGCGAGTCAACCTGCTTCTCGTAGTCTCGTGCTCGCGGGGTTCTGGCAGATCTTGCTGATGAGAAACGGTTATGCGCCAGAATGCAATCGTGTAAATTCTGGAATCCTGTCGAAATGAAGTAAACCCCGACATGATGAACAGAATTTACACGATTAAGACAGCCTAATGAGCTACTAAAGGCGAGGCGGATGACTAATACCACCTGAAGACACTTAGAACATTTGAGAAGTCATCAGTCCACGCGGCTGATCCAGTTTTCCTTCAGGAACTCGCAACCGTGGATCTTTGAATTGACACTGGTGGTGACCCCTTCAGGACGCGCCGATCGATTCAAATCTTACCCGGGGTTCCGCTCACAAAGCCTCGCTGCACCTTGGGCTCTATGCTTGGGCCGCTCCGCGGCAAAGAAGATCTCAATCATCAATCACCTTGACCCACGAACCTTACTAAACTTAGTCTGCAACTCGCATCAGATACTTAACCCATAATAGTGAGGTAATGAATTGTTCAATCATACTCATCTAGTTCTTCTCCTATTACTCCTTGTGGCTTGGCCCATTAACGTTGAGGCCAAAACATCGAAGCCCTGGCGTGCTATTCACCTCCTCGACTACAACACTGATGTCGCGCTCGATGCGCTATCACAGAATCTGCCGCCTCTGTCTAAGCTCGGAGTTAACGTAATCGTTCTTGAAGTTGATTATAACTTTACCTTTAGGTCTCACCCCGAATTAAAGCGTGGCGAAACGCCCATTACTCGCGAGGGCGCACGAAGATTTGCAGCTGCCTGTAAGAAGAACAACATCCGTTTGATTCCAGAGTTCCAATCACTTGGACACCAGTCGTGGAAGGCGGAAACTTTCTCGCTGCTGACTGTTTATCCGTCGTTCGACTTAACTCCCGGAGCCTTTCCAAATAATGAAGGTATTTACTGCCGCGAATGGGATCCTCTCAATCCGGATGTTTGGAAGGTCGTTTTCGAATTGATGGATGAAATCATCGATGCATTTCGTGCTGATGCTTTGCATGTGGGAATGGATGAAATCTTTCTACTGGGATCGGAGAAGTCTCCAACCACGAAAGGAATGGATCCGGGTGTGCTCTTCGCTAAAGCCGTGAATGAGATTCATAACCACCTGGTGCGTAAGCGTCGCGTCGAAATGCTCATGTGGGGTGATCGGTTGATCGATGGGAAGAAGTACGATTTTGGTGAATGGGAAGCGTCGACAAACGGAACTGCAACAGCAATCAATCAGATTCCAAAAGACATAATTATCTGTCCGTGGCACTACGAAGTACGGGACAGTTATCCATCAGTAACGATGTTTATGGAGCAGGGCTTCCGTGTTTTGCCATCCGGTTGGAAAAACGTTGACGCTACGAAGGCATTAATTGAATTCAATAAGAAAAACAATGGACCTAAATTGCTTGGTCACATGTTCACCACCTGGGGAGTAAAGAAGGATGGGCTCATGGAGTTCCCCCCGATAATTGAAGGTCTGAAGTTATTTCAGCAACAAAGTAGTCAGTAATTCAGGCCGTCTCATCACATTTTTGCCACAAGATGAATCGTAGTTGTGTTTGTCTGGTAGTACGCCCTTACTTCAACTAAAGGTAAGAAGACATGTCTAATTCAAGCCGAAGAAACTTTCTCAAGACATCAGGCATTGGTCTCGCCACGGTCGGCGCTTCCGGATTATTGCTTCGCAGCGACGCGCAACCAACACTCGAAGTAAATCGAGATCAATCAGACCGTGTCCTAATTCAGATGGGTCAGGCCAAGCAGGAGCTCGTTGCTACAAGCGGTGAGCTGAAGAAGGTTACGCCATTTCCGTATGGTCCATTTTATCGTTCAGGTGCACCCTTTCGCGGAAAGTTAAGTATACCGGGTGAGCCAGGAACACTCTTTATTCTCTCGGGTCGCGTTTGGGCCTTCGATACCAAGCGGCCATTGCCGGGTGCGGTATTGGATTTCTGGCACGTCGATATGAGTGAAAAATACTCGGACGGAAAGACAGATTTTCGAAATCGCGGAAGACTGGTATCGTCAGAATCAGGTTATTACGAACTAGAGAGCATTCGTCCCATTCCTTATAGACCTAATCCGGGAGGGTCACCAGAGTTTTGGCGTTGTGCACATTTCCACTTGCTCGTGGCTGCACCGGGATATCAGTCATTGATTACTGAGATTCATTTTCAAGGTGATGCAAAGAAAAGCGATCCGATGTATAGAATCGAGAACGCAATCAACGTCGAAGAAAAGAAAGTGAATGGAGTAACGTATCAGACCGGAGTATTCGACGTTGTTTTGGAGCGAGAGAAGTAAGAAGACTTGTAACCTGAAAGCTCTTAAAATACCACCAACCGCAGTTGGTGGATCGTTCATACCCAACCTACAGTCAGCTTGTAACCTGAAAGTTCTTAAAATACCACCAACCGCAGTTGGTGGATCGTTCATACGTGCTTCAAGAGAAATGCTAAAAGGGTGGTGATGTGGCTTGTCCACGCTAACCTCACCCCAGGCTAGGACTTTGATTTTAAGGGCGAGTTTGGTGAGCGTACCGAGGCAAGTCAACCCTTCCAATCTTTAGGCGTTGCTCTTGAAGCGGCGTATGAACGAATCCACCAACTGCGGTTGGTGGTATTTAAAAAACTCTCAGGTTACAAGCTGACTGTAGGTTGGGTATGAACGAATCCACCAACTGCGGTTGGTGGTATTTTAAGAACCCTCAGGTTCCAAACTATCTGTAGGAGGGGTATGAACGAATCCAGCAACCGCGGTTGGTGGTATTTTAAGAACTCTCAGGTATCAAGCTGACTGTAGGTTGGGTATGAACGATCCACCAACTGCGGTTGGTGGTATTTTAGTGTCTCGTTTCTAAAATCATTCGAACAATTCAATTGCTTTTCCGTTCCTCCGATGCGAGCGGCGTGCCGGATTCTGTTATGCTTCAGCGATTTATTTATGAAACGAACAGTCATCATCTTACTGTCACTAAGTATTGCTGCTATTGCTGGCGCCTGGGCGGTGGTCAGGCATAAATTCGTGCCACCTCAGGGTATTTCCGGATCCGGTAATGTTGCGTCAAACAGTTTTGTTTCGAACCCTAATGCATGGGCGGAAGCCGTTGAGAAAGTAAAAGCCGATCGAGCAGGCGAAGGAGCCGGCGCGATTGAGATTCCTGCTGAGCTCAAGCACTACAGCGAACGCCATTGGTTCCTGGCTTCTCAGGTTGCTGAGGTTGCCAAACACAATCTGCAAAACTGCCAGGATTATTTAGACCTTGCATCGATGATCCAGCGAGGTGACATGGTTCCTGTCCCGGGCGTAACTGAAACCTATGTTTTGTTTGGCGTGGGGGCCAAGACGGACGATACCGTTTTTACGCGATGGGCCGACGACAAAAGTATCGAACTCTATGATGAGCCGCAGTTGGCCGCCGCATTGAAAGAAATCGACGCGAAGCACAAAACCCTTGAAAATGAGATTGCGTCTTTGAAGACTCAATCAAGTCGGTTGAATAGCCGGGAGCGGTCGAAGGTCAACGAAATTCAAAAGCAGATTGCCGCCAAAGAACAGGAGTTGCAATCGGTTGATGAAGACAAGAGCGTCCTTAACCAGTATTACGGCGAAACTGACACTCGTGAGAAGTTATTTCATGACTATGAATCGTTGAAGGCTCTTGCAAGCAATTTCGGTGGGCAAGCCTATGACATCAATAGTCCTGATGATCGGAAGGCTTTGAAAGCTCGGCTCCTGAGTTCGCTGCGACCCGCAGCTTTGAAAATTCTCGAAGAAGTTGCGGCTACTTACTATGCGCAATTTAATCGCCCTCTACCGGTAAGTTCCCTTGTGCGACCAGAAAGCTATCAACGTGTGCTGAGACGGGTGAACAGAAATGCTGTTCTGATCGATACGCCGCCTCATTCGACTGGATTGGCGTTTGATATTGATTACCGGTACATGAGCGCGGCCGAGCAGACTTTTTTGATGGCTCATCTGGCACGCCTCAAGCGGGAGGGTCGCATTGAGGTTATTCGAGAGCGCAATGCCAACTATCACGTTTTTGCTTTTCTCAACGGAACTCGACCAAACGATGACCTGATCGCTGCCTCATTGGAAAAGGCCGATGAGACTCTCAATCCGCCATCAAATCAGTCGTCACATGTAAAAAGCAAGGCTCCGCAAAAAAAGAAAAAACCCGCGAAGAAACCTGTTACCAAACGCCGCCGAAGATAGTTGCTTTAAAAGAGCTCAAATCCCACTCGAGAAGAAAGGCCTTAACCACAAAGCCTCTAAGACACAAAATCACGAAAACGCAAATAACTAAGTGATGTTCAATTTCGTGCCTTAGAGTCTTCGTATCTTTGTGGTTAAGGCTTAAACCAATTGATTTTTGACACAGCCTCCGTATTGTGGGGAATTGTGATTCAGAAATTTCTCGCATCGAACGAACCGTATGGAACTCTCTGGCATCCCACTATTTCACCCGACACAGAAGCCGAAAATCATGAAAACAAAGGTCCTATTTGTACTAATTGTGTGCGCTCTCGGCGTGGTTCTTACGGGAATTACGTTAGGTGCGAAGGGAAGTATCAGACAGGTTGCCCGCCCTCAGAAAGAAACCGCTCCTAAACCTGTGGTTAGCAGTGAAGAAACGGCCAAGACGGTTACGACTGTTAACAGCCACGAAGACCGAAAGGTTATAGACTCGTCATCTTCACAAGCAGCTGCCACAAATACCAGACTCAGAAATGACTTGTCATGGACTTTCGGAGGCAAACCACAGCGCGGTTGGTACTTGTATGATTCGCTGATTCGTCAAACGTTAAGGTCTGAGAGCGACGTGACTTCGAACAATTTCGCCGAGACCTTAAGTGCCTGGCAGAAGGTGACGAACTTAAAACCTTCCGGCGTTTTCGACGAGGACTCACTAAACGCGATGGTATCGTTCTGGCAAAATAACAGGCTCAAGAATCGTGCTTATGCAGAAGCGTCTCAATTGGTTACTGCGCCACCCACCGATTTTTATGATCCCGAGCGAGTAAGTGAACTTCGTCAAGTGGAGCGCAATGCTTATGTTGCCTATAAACAAATGGTCGCCGCGGCTGCAGCCGATCCAACTCTCCACCTGGCCAAGACGCCGTCAGGCGAACTGTTAAGCACGGAGAAATACTTCAAGATCATATCTTCATTTCGTTCGAGGGAGTACCAGGAAGAACTCCGGAAAAAATCTCCCAATGCTGGTAGTGCCGGATTGGCAGTGAATAGCCCGCATTTCACCGGTAAGGCACTCGACATCTATGTGGGTGGTGATCCTGTTGATACCAAAGACTCGAACAGGGCGATTCAGGTCAACAGCCCGGCTTACAAATGGCTAGTGCGGAATGCGGAACGGTTTGGATTTCGGCCTTATTTCTATGAACCATGGCATTGGGAATACGTGAGGTAAAAGGTGCTTAAAGTCTCTATCTTCCGAGTGCGTTGTTAATAGCGCGTCTCAACCGTTCTCCGCTTGCCCCTGACGAATAACCGGTCCAGTGATTAACTATGTGGCCCTCATTGTCAATAATGATGGTTTGAGGTACTGACCCTCTCCCATTCATCAAGGTACGCGCCAGATCACGATCTGCCCATCCTAACCTGAATCCGAAACTTACTTCGGTTAAGAATTTGTGGACTTGATCAGCAAAACGCTGATCCTCGGCGGTCAATCCGACAAATTCTACTTCTTGCCCAGTGAAAAGCTTACGCACTTTTTCATACTCAGGTACCTCTCTCCGGCATGGACCACACCATGATGCCCAGAGATTGATTACTAGGACTTTTCCAGGGAAGTCGGCGAGTCGAAAATTGCCATTCTTGATGCCCTTTATCTCTCGCTCTCTAAGACTTTCGGGCAAGAACATCAATTCGCCAGTAGTGACGGTTGTGGTAGGTGGCTGAGGTTCTGGAGTAAGCGATGGCTGTATCGGTGCAGAGGGTGCTGTCCGGGTGGTAGCAACTCGTCTACCCGATTGAGCAATAACGTACAGCGTGCAAGTAAATAGGAGGAGGAAGATTAGAGGGATTCTTTTCATTATCTACAGGTCCCTAACGCTCCAGTCTCAACTGGGTGTGTAGAATAGCGCGATACCACTATTTCATTGCAAGTTTTTACAGGAGAGGACACTGTCCACTCTGGATCACCTGTTGAAACTCGGTACAATGGGCCTGCAAGTGCTTAATAATATCTTGTCTTAGCCGCGTTGCTGCCTGATACACCATGACTCCTCCGGTACAAACTAATGGTTTGGGGCAGCAGTTCGTACGCACAGCACCACCGAATTCAATCCCCAAGGGATCCAAGTCCCGAAATGTAATCACTGACATCGGAATACAGGCTTTGGCTGCGCTCGTCTATTTTGGTGCGGCCAAGCTCGGTCTGTCTTTGGCCATCATCCATGCCAACGTCTCACCTGTTTGGCCACCAACTGGAGTAGCAATCGCAGCTGTACTGCTGTTTGGCTACCGCGTGTGGCCGGGAATCTTTGTTGGAGCCTTCGCTGCAAATCTGCTGCTCACCCCGGCGCCAGTGGTTGCCGATGCTTTGATCGCAGTCGGCAACACCCTCGAAGCAATCTGCGCGGCGCTTTTACTTGAAAGAGTCGGCTTTCATAGATCGCTTGATCGCGCCAAGGATGTTTTCAAGTTTGTTGTAGTTACGATGATCAGCACCATGGTGAGCGCTACGTTTGGAAGCTTAACCTTATGTCTCACACATGCTGCTAATTGGAGTGACTTCATATCACTGTGGTCTACGTGGTGGCTAGGTGATTCAGTTGGGGCTCTGGTTGTAGCTCCTCTACTCTTATCGTGGTCCGGACCAGCACCGAAACGGCGCAGGTTGGAAGCAATCTGTGTCCTTACGATGCTGACGCTGTCGGGTCTGGCGACTTTTGGTGGACCTAATCCGATCTCTATCCGCTATTACCCACTTGCCCGCCTGCTCATTCCGTTCTTCCTTTGGGCAGCATTCCGACTTGGTACGAGGGGTGTAACTCTTGCCAATATGTTGTTATCGGTCGTTGCCGTTTGGGGCACAGCGAACGGACTCGGACCATTTACAGGTCGAACACCAAATGATTCTCTTGTGGTGTTGCAGTTATTTTTGGGTACTAATGCGGTAATGTTCTTGTTTCTGGTCGCTACGGTTGAAGAACGCAGTTTCGCGTTCCGAACACTGAGTCAGAGCCAGAAACAGATGGCTACGAGCCTCGAGATAACGAGAATTCTCTCGGACTCACCTGACCTGCCGTCAGCAACAAATCGGATCTTAGAGACTATTTGTAAGAGTTTGAGATGGGATGTTGGTGGAATGTGGGTTCCAAATCAGGCGGGAACGGAATTGCATTGTATTTCGTTTTGGTCCGCGCCCGATGCGAACGTCTCAAAGTTTGAATCTGTCACCCGCCAATTGACCATGACTCCTGGTGTTGGATTGCCAGGACGAGTTTGGTCAACCCTCGAAGCGCATTGGATCCCGGATGTAACCAGGGACGAAAATTTCCCACGCGCTCCGATCGCCATTGAGAATGGACTCCATGCGGCGATGGCCTTTCCTATTGTTTCCGGCCAAAAATTGCTTGGCGTCATGGAGTTCTTTAGTCCAAAGGTTCGGCAACCTGACGAGGATATGATTGCGCGATTCGTTGGAATCGGTAGCCAAATGGGTCAGTTTGTTGAACGCAAGAAGGCAGAAGATGAGCGCGAACGCTTGTTGGCGTTGGAATATGCAGCTCGCTCAGAAGCCGAAATCGCAAATCGCGCGAAGGACGAGTTTCTTGCGGTCGTCTCCCACGAACTGAGAACACCTCTCAACGCAATTGTCGGATGGTCAAGCATGCTCCGTCGAGGCGGTCTCGATGTGGATAAGACAAATCAGGCGATCGAAATCATAGATCGTAATGCCAAAGCGCAGACTCAGTTGATCGAAGACATACTCGATGTGTCGCGGATTATCTCTGGAAAGTTTCAACTGGATCGCAGACCGATACAGGTGCCACTCGTCGTTCAAGCTGCCGTTGAAGCTATTCGACCTTCTGCTGACGCTAGAAAGATCTCAATCATTACGAACATTGGATCAAATATCGGACCGGTTGCCGGAGATGGAATGCGACTGCAGCAGGTTGTCTGGAACCTTGTTTCTAACGCAGTGAAGTTCAGTTCAGTTGGTGGTGAAGTAACCGTTGACGTTTCAAGCAGTGGTTCCGAAGTAAAGATCCTCGTAAAGGACTCTGGCGAAGGCATACCTGCAGAATTTCTGCCGTTGATCTTTGATAGATTTCGCCAGGTAGATAGTTCGAATTCGAGACGACATGGAGGTCTTGGACTGGGCCTTGCGATCGTCCGACACCTAGTTGAACTGCATGGCGGATCAGTGAAGGCAGAGAGCGATGGGGTTGGAAAGGGTAGTGTTTTTACTGTTGTGCTTCCTTGCGTTGGCGTGAACTCGGATCTGATGCTGCGTTTTGGTGTGCAGGGACAGGATGGTTTTGCCTCACCGAAGAAGCAACTAAGCAATCTGAAAATACTAAATGTCGAAGATGATCCGGATGCTCGAACGATGTTAGACATGGTGCTTCGTGACCAGGGAGCAGACGTAGTTTCTGTCGGTTCAGTCTCGGAAGCGCTGGCTGTGCTGAATAACAGAGAGGCGCTCCCGCGAGTGTTGGTTTCTGATTTAGGTATGCCAGTAAGCGATGGTTACGATTTGATCAAAGAAGTGAGATCAAGAGAAGCTGAATCGGGAGGCAAAATTCCCGCGATTGCCGTTAGTGGATATGCTGCCAACGAGGACGTCGAGCGCGCTCTCGCCGCGGGTTTCCAAATGCATATGAAAAAGCCCGTGAATGTAGACGAGCTTATTGAAGCGATTGCGAAATTGGGCCAGCTACATTAGTCAGACACCACCGGCTTTACGCCGTGTGGTGCTTCAACTTCAGAGCTAGAAACCTTCGGGAAATCACCGAGACACCACCGGCTTTACGCCGTGTGGTGCTTCAACTTCACAGCAAGAAACCTTTGGGAAATCACCGAGACACCACCGGCTTTACGCCTCGTGGTGCTTCAACTTCACAGCTAGTAACCTTCGGGAAATCACCGAGACACCACCGGCTTTACGCCGTGTGGT
>JBKPQV010000313.1:0-14059 GCA_046734235.1 Acidobacteriota bacterium | reverse complement strand
ATGATGATTCGCAATAACACCGAGTGGATTAACAAGCAGGCGCCAGTTTCCGCTTGACATCTAACACAGTTGCTACCGCGTGACGGTACCGACTTCTGGGTCCAAGAACTACTTTTGCAAGAGTCTCTTTAGCTTGTCGGTGAGAAACTAAAAGCTACCTTTCGAAGACCGACAAGCTAAAACATATCGGACACATCGACCCCGCACTCCAGTGAGTGTCGAATGGTACAAACAGATTAGTTCAAAATGGCTCTGTTCATTGTACCAGTTGTTAACTAACATCCTCAGCTCTTGAGGATTAGCATTTATGAAAGAAGTTGCACAACCAGAAAAGCCAGATCGTTTTTTCGTTTCGCAAGGCGGCGTCTACCTATTTGCATTGGCGACGATTGCAGCCGGTGTCCTCGATTTGATTTGGGGTGAGTTTGAAGCAGCTCATCAACCAATCGGAGCCCTGGGCGACAATATTCCTGGTCAAACGATATTCGCCTATATCACTGCTATATGGATGATCCTCGCTGGAGCGGCGATCCTTTGGCGACGAACCATTCGTTGGGGTGCGTTGGCAGCAGCGATCATCTATCTAGTATTTGGTCTCTTCTGGTTACCGCGCTTCGTTACCGCACCAAAAGCTCTCGGCTTAAGTATGACGCTGATCATAGGTTTGCTAGCGGGAATGTTTACGCAACTAATGGTTGTTGCTGGCGTACTCGTACTCTATGCAGCGGTTGCACCCACTTCTTCACGCTGGCCACAAGCATCACGCTCGGTTGCTCGTTTTGTAATTGGATTAGCTGCAGTTCTCTTTGGCGTGGTCCATCTCACCGCTGTCCAGGGAGTCGCAGGAATGTTGCCGAAATGGATGCCTCTCGGCGGCTCCTTTTGGGTTGTGCTCACTGGAGTTGCTTTCTTACTAGCAGGCCTGGCAATCCTCAGTGGAATTCTCGACCAACTCGCCGCTCATCTACTCGCACTCATGATCATTGTCTTCGAACTTGCCTTGATTCCAATGATCTTTGCCAACCCTGGTAATCACATCGCGTGGGGCGCAAACGCTTACAGTTTGGCCGCTGCGGGCGCAGTATGGATATTCGCATCGTCACTCAAAAACACGAGCCTCCTTGGAGTGCGGTGACCCGGCACCGCTTTGTTAAACCGATCCCCGTCAATCTCACTCTATTTAATCGCGCACAAAACCGCACGTAACTCGAGGCTCGCTGTGACAAAGCGGTGCCAGGCCACCGCACTCCAAGGAGGAAAACTAACTCAACTCTCCCTCCCCAACTGGCTCTGCACTTGTCCGAATATTTGCGACATTAGTGCGTTCATCAAATTCAACGTAAACCGGTTTCTCGTTGCGAAGAATGTCTAATACCTGTGGATAGTCAGCTGCGTGGTAATGGCATGTCACTAAGCCCGGGGCTTTTAACGTATCTGATGCCGGCATAGTAGCTTCGCTGTGATGGAAGTAGGCCGCAGCAACAAAGGTGTCCGTTTCATCCCGCAATCCAATAATTGCCCGATAAGGATAACCGCGGACATTTTTCCCACCGGCATAATATGAGATATCGTATTTTTTGATCTCAATAACTGTCGCCATCCAATCTCCTCCTTCGACTCAGACACTCGCCAAATGCATTTCAACTGAAAACAGTGCCGCGAAACAACTGTCACTTTTAACAGGAGTTGATAACCCGATCGACACTAAAGGCACTTCAATGATGTGTTAGAATGAACGCCGAGAAAAGCTATGTCCACCGCCAAGGAACAAATTGCAGCACTCGTTCAACAGTTGCCGGACGACAGCTCGTATGACGAAATCGTCCGTGAACTTGCCTTCCATGCAATGATTGAGCGAGGCTTGATAGATTCTGATGAGGGAAAAACCATCTCTAATGAAGAGATACAAGCCCGAATTAAGACTTGGTTGAAATAAACTGGACGCGCGAAGCTGAACTCTGGTTGCGGGATATTTACAACTATATTGCGCTCGATAACAACGATGTAGCCGAACAAACGGTAGTTGGAATTTTCCAAACGGTTCAACTCCTCACAAAACACCCTCGATTAGGACGTCGCTACGGACCGGAGAGGTCGCGAGAGGTTCGGGTTCTGCTCTGCGGCCATTATCGAATTGCTTATTTAATAGAATCCGATAATCAAATCGACATACTCGGTATTTTTCATGATGCTTTGAACATTGAGCGGTATCTGCTATAGCGACGAAGAGTTCTCTAATGCCTGAGACGATCCAATGCAAAATTCACGGCGAAACTGAAACGACGTACGTCTGCAGTCATCTCGCTGGAGACGTCGTCGGCTTAGGTTTCAATCGGGAAGAACCATCGGAAGACAAACCCTGTCCCGACGCATGGTGCGACGACTGTAACGCTATCTTCGAAGCTCACAATGGTTGGAATGAACAGAACGAAGAACTCGTGAGCGTCCAAGTCTTGTGTTCCTCGTGTTATGAAAACGCGCGAATTCGTAACACACGGACTGGTGTAACGCTTGAAGACCTTGAGTCACTGCGCTGGAAATGTCATACCTGCGAGGAGTGGCACACGGGTGTAACTCTTGATTTTGGCTCCGACGCTCCGATTTATTGGGATGAGGAGGAGGAAAAAACTAAACAATCCGGACTACTTGACCTAACCCAATTGCCACAATCCTTTTTGAACAGTGATTTTTGCATCATTGGAGGCAATAACTACTTTGTGCGTGGCGTTATTCAACTGCCAATTATCGGGACGGCAGAAACATTTTGTTGGGGTGTGTGGGGTTCCTTAAGTAAGGAGAACTTCGAAAAGTATGTTTCGCATTACGACGATCCGGAACGAGTCGAGTTACCGCCAATGTTTTCATGGTTGAGTACAAGGATCGCTGACTATGAAGACACGCTGAATCTAAAGATGTATGCTCACATCCCTGAGCTCGACCTCCGCCCCATCTTCGAACTCGAACCCACCGACCATCAACTGTCCCAGGAACACCATCACGGCATCACCCCGGAACGCGTTAAGGAAATCATGACGAGAAATCTGAATGATGTAGGTTAACTGTCAAGATTGGTTATTCCTCCCCAGTCTCTTGTTATCATGTGATTCCTGTTTATTCTGTCAAAATAACAAACTCTTTCGCAGTAGCTTATCCGATAATAAGCGTTCCCTGGACAGGATTACAGAATTTCAAGATTGGTTAGTATCTTCCTCAAGCAGTATTCTTCATAACCAAATCGGTGCAATTCTGTTCAAAAGTAAGGATGTAAATCAATGTCATCTCATTCTAAGCTGTACGGCTTCATGTGTGGTGCACTGGTATTGGCGATGGCATTTTGTCTGACGAGCGCGAGCCGGGCGAAGAATGTCTCGAGCGAGGAGATGCGAGAGTCTACGGCGAAGGCAATCTCATACCAGTCGCAGCCCACAAAACAATCTTGGAATTCAATCAGTTCAAGCAACTTCCCCGTCCAAAGTCCACAAGGTCTTAAGAACATCCAGGTGCTCAAGGGCTTGCCTGAATCGCAGTTCTATCTCGTGATGAATTTTGTTGCTACTTCTCTAGGTGTGCAGTGCGCCTTCTGTCATGTGCAACAGGGAAAAGATCCGGAGACCGGACGTACAAAATGGGTTTGGGAAAGTGACGATAAGCCGGAAAAGCAGACGGCGCGACGGATGATGCAGATGGTGTTGTCGATCAAGGCAAACGAAAAGGTTGATTTCAGAAATAACGAGGTGACCTGCTTCACGTGTCACCGCGGACAGAGACAACCGTTGAGTCTTCCTGCTATGCCTTTAATCCGTTCCGGTCATGAACCCGGACCAGACGATGCGACGGCTAGCAAGCCAGTAGCGCTGCCATCGGTAGAACAGGTTTTTAGCAAGTACCTCGCGGCAGTTGGGGGTAGCGCTGTGAGTGAAACTAAAACCATGGTGCTGAAAGGTAAGCGCGAAGCGTCGCAGAATCGAAATCGACAGGATGAAATCACCGTTGCCTTTCCGGATAAGTTTATGATCAATATCGTCACTTCCCAGAGCACACTTCGCCAGGTCATTAATGGTGAAAACGGCTTCACTGTGAATGGAACCAACGTGCGGAACCTGACACCTAAGGAAGCAGCCGACATCAAACGTAGTTGGAACGAACTATTCGGTCTTCTAAAAGTTAGACAATTAGCAGGCATGAGTCTGTCCGGTATTCAGAAAGCGAATGACCGCGACGCTTATGTTGTCGAAAACGCGACTGACAACCGCATCGAACGTTATTACTTCGACGCTGAAACGGGGCTGCTACTGAGGAAGACTACGCTCACGAAAACCATGCTCATGCCGTTCCCCGACCAAATCGATTTTGAAGATTACCGCGACGTGGATGGTGTGAAAGTTCCGTTCACCATTCGCTATTCTGCGATTGACACCTACGACAGTTGGACCAGGAAATTCACGTTGATAAAACGCAATGTGGTCGTTGATGACGCGTTGTTCAAAGCTCCCGCTACACAACCAGAGTAGTAACTCACATCGTGGCAGAAGCTTCTGCAGTTTCGTCGTCTCGCGTGTAAGGAATCTTTTCCGCCTCTAACCACTCGATAGCGATTTGTTCAAACTCCTTTCGACGAAATTCATACCATGAGTCCTGGATACCCAAATCAAAGAGAGTGTCCTTGAATCTCCGAAACGCACCGGCTCCCTTAATACTCCGCAACAGTTCGGCACTGGTTCGACGATCTTCATACTCGTACGCAAATCGCTCCATTATTGAATACTCATGGATATCAAATTGACTTGGCAGTTGAACAAACTGATCCGACTCAAGTATCTCCCTCGCCTTAAGAAGGCTCTCTTGTTGCCATTCCGGATAATCAGAGAACGGTTCATCTTCTTCAGCAGCTGACATCTCCTCATCTGTGATTAGAAAGATTTCACCACTGCGCTTATCGAGATAGTGCGACATCTCATCGTTAGCCTCATCAAGTGCGTCAACAACATCTTTCAGTTTCACGGGCAAAGTCATAACCTCAACCTCCGAGACTAAGGCAAAGCGGTAACTTTTGTACTCTACGAGCTAGAGAGGCGCCGCAAAATTCTCCACTCCGGAGGAGTGCCATGTTTATAGCACCGAAGCTGAAAGAACGCGCACTCCAGAGGAGTGCAATGTGAGAATTAGATTGTAGCGATTGTACGAATAAAGTGAATTCGGTCAGCAAAATACATCGCCCTCCTACGGAGTGCAAAATCACCTGGGATTCCAAGGCTATAAAGATTTCACTCCTCTGGAGTGACGAAATGATTGCAAGATAAATTCTTTCTTGAGCTAGCAATTTTCGGGATGAGAAATAGCCTCTGGTGCGTCTAAATAGCATGATGCCTCCAAATTGGGAAGCTGCACTCGAAAGGAATCACTCTTGAAAAACTGCATCACCAGCCACGTTATCATGCTACTAGTAACTGGACTTGGCTTACTTTTCCTAGCTTCCTGTCAAACTGGAAACGCTACCGGGCCTGATGACGCTCATTCACAATTATTATTCAAGCCTGCGCCTGGTTCGCCGATATCAACGACTTGTGCGCCGGGAAATATTGTCCTCGGCGACATGAACAACGATAAGAAATCGGATCTTGTGGTTGCGTGCGGAACAAATAAAAGCATCCTGGTCTTTCCAGGCAGAGGCGATGGACAATTTGCAGCTGCAGTTAGCACCACCACAGTTCCAGACAGTCCCGGCGAAATTGCACTAGGTGATATGAACGGCGACGGCAAACTGGATCTGGCTATAACTTCTCACGACAGCTATGGAGTGGTACTGCTCATCGGCGACGGCAAGGGTGGACTCGCCCTCGCTCCAAACTCTCCGGTAATGATGAAATCCAGCAATCACCCTCACACGCATGGGCTCAACGTAGCCGACATGAACCAGGACAAAAAGCTCGACATCGTTACCGTCAACAATGCCGACAATGACGTATCGATCGCCCTGGGTAATGGTCGCGGTGAGTTCACCCTCGCACCTGGGTCGCCATTCGCTGTTGGTCCAAGCCCATATCCAGGTGCAGTCGGCGACGTCAATGGAGACGGCTATCTCGACATCGTTGCGACCGCCACTGCCACTGGTCCACAGCGAGCACAACAACTAACTCAGAGTCGCGCATTGACGTTGCTTCTGTCTGATGGCAAGGGCGTTTTTCGCTCAGTAAAACTTCCACTGCGCACCGGCGAGCCATGGTTTGCGGTTATCGCCGACATCAACGCAGATCGGAAACCTGACATCGTGGCGACTCATCATGAAATGAACGAGTTGACTGTCTTGCTCGGTGATGGCCAAGGTGGTTTTGTTGAAGCTGACAAATCACCATTCGATAGTGGCGCCTACCTTTTCCATGTAAGTGTTGCAGACGTAAATCGCGACGGGAAGATGGATGTAGTTGGTGCGGCAGGAGCGAGTATGCGCGTAATGCTTGGTGATGGGAGAGGCGGATTCAGCGCCGCGCCAGGAATCACCACAGGACGAGGAACGTATCGACTCGATCTCAGTGATCTTAACGGGGATGGAAAGATGGACGTCGTAACGAGCAACTCGGAGAGCAGTACGTTGAGTGTGTTATTGGGTACTTAAGACGATCAGGATTGGATTGAACAATCAATGTGCAAAGGCTTTGCACTAATAAGCGAAAATCCCCCACACGGAAGTGTGGGGATTTTTCAAGTCCTTTCTACAACGAGTCCTTGACCATGACCGGCAAATCCCCCAAACGGCAGTTTGGGGATCGTTCAAGTCCTCACTTTATCGGGTACTCGAAATTCAAAGACGAGTGAGATGCAAATGAATAGGTCGGACTTGAACGATCCCCACACTGCCGTGTGGGGGATTTGCGAACTCTTCCTGTTGATGCGTCTTTGTAGAAAGGACTTGAACGATCCCCACACTGCCGTGTGGGGGATTTGGCAAACCCTTCCTGTTTATACTTCTTTGTAGAAAGGACTTGAACGATCCCCACTGCAATGCCATGTGCGATAATTGATCCATAATCTGCACCGATCACTCAGACGAGCCATGAAAATGAAGCACCGTGTTCTCAAATCTTTTAGTCTGGTCGTCTTGGCAACGTCGCTTGTTCTCTCTTGCGCGGCTCAACACCAGTCGGTTGCCCAGCCAAACACGAAAGCCCCGATCTTCATTTTTCACACCGACGAATTCTGGTTAAACCTGCATCATTTTCTCTATGTCCTTGGACGTGCTGAAAACAAGGAAAGAGATGCTGCGCGAGAAGCTGTGTCCGATGCACCGGCTGATATGGAACGTGGCCTAAAGAAGTTGAGCGTGAATGAGCAAACGATCTGGCGCCAGGCAGTTTCTACATATGCTGCGAGTCACAGTAAGAAGGACATTGTTTTTGATGATCCTATGCCTGCCATCACCCAGGCTTTGGTTGGCGCCCGAGAAGCAAAGTCTCTTAGCGGAATCAAAGTCGACGCTAGCTTTGCAAGCGTCCTTGAAAAAGTCGCTCCAATCTATCGGAAGGCATGGTGGCGGGAGCATCATGATTCAAACCGGAAATGGCAAAGAACAATTCAAACTCTTGTCGACCGGCATGGTGCGGCGATCCTCGCGTTCATCACGAATGCGTATAAGTTGCAGTGGCCTGCATCAGGGTTTCCTGTTCACGTGTCGGGCTATTCAAATTGGGCAGGTGCATATTCCACGAGGGGTAACTTGCTCGTCCTATCAAGCGGGAATCCGAGCGTGCAGGGAGCTTACGGCTTGGAGACCGTTTTTCACGAGGGCATGCACCAGTGGGACGATCAATTCTTTGAGGTGCTGCGTGCAGAGGCTATTAAGCAGAACAAATTCTTCCCAAGAGGTTTATCGCATTCGCTAGTCTTTTTTACGGCCGGAGAAGCAGTGCGACGCGTAATTCCCGGTCATGTTCCTTATGCGGATAAGTTTGGTGTGTGGCAGAGAGGTTTGGAGCCATTCAAGTTAGCCCTCGAAGAGACTTGGAAACCGTATCTCGAAGGACGCGGCACTCGAGATGAGGCATTGGCAGCACTAATCAAGCGAACCGCGGTTGAACCACCAAAGAAGTGAGTGGGTTGTCGCTCCGAGTGTTGGGATCGTTCAAGTCCTTTCTACAACGAGTCCTTGACCATGAACGGGTTAAATCCCCAAACGGCAGAACCTGTGAAAATAATCAGACACCACACGCTTTTAGCGTTGTGGTGCTTCAACTTCTGCCCTACTGCGCAGCTCGCAAAAACGCGGGCAGACACCACAGGCTTTTAGCCTCGTGGAGTGTCAATTTCTTCGCTACCGTGTCTATCGAAAAGCTGTAGTGAAGAAGTTGAGGCTCCACGCGGCTGAAGCCGGTGGTGTCTTTCCAGTTTTCTTTCGTGGATCGAGTAGGGAAGAAATTGAAGCACCACAACGCTAAAAGCGTGTGGTGTCTGATTATTTTCACAGCTTCGGCAGTTTGGGGATCGTTCAAGTGCACACTATTTATTGCACGCTCGATTGTCAGACCCTAAATTGAGATGCAAATGAATAGGTCGGACTTGAACGATCCCCACTGCCGTGTGGGGGATTCGCTTTTTGTAGAAGGCTGAACTGTTACAGAGGGCTAACCATTGGCGTTGTGGATTGACTGCTGATTCAAATGGCCGTCGAAATCTCTGCGAACTTAATTTGAAACCTTTACTCTGCGACTCTGCGTACTCGGCGTCTCTGCGTTTTATAAGGTCTTAGATAGACGTGAACATTTTTAGCGCTGAGACGCAGAGTACGCAGAGACGCTGAGGATGCGTCGAGGATTCCTAGACCGAACCACCTAACCCAAGTAGCATATCGATACTCGCCCCCAACAGTACGATGTATCCCCAAACAGTTGGACAAGCTAATGCCAAACATGCATCCGAAGTGGATCCAAATAATCGGGCTCGTGCTGTCGGCGGTTTACGCCACGGCGATCGTCTGGATATACGCCACTGAGCCACGCAGTTTCAAGGAAGTTGCCACCGGAGCTCAGGTTGCAGTCGGTACTTACCAGGTAGATCAAGAGAAATTCAATGCTGCTCTGACCCTCTTTCGTCGCGACCAATTCCGCGCGGCGCGTGACGAATGGCAGCGCGCTGACACGGCTCAGAATGATCCAAAGACGCAGTTTTACATCGCCTACTCCTTTTATCGTGAAGGTTGGGGCCGAGTTTATTACGACCAGGATTTGTTCAAGCAGGGTCTTGAAGCGGTCAACCGTGCGATCGCCTTGTCGCCCACGCCACTCACCGTCGATGATGAAAATCTCCAGATGCATAGCGCCGCAGAATTAAAAGCTGAGTTGGAACAAGGAACCGAGCGCAGCCTGGGAGATGTGAACCCGTTGAAGGTGCTGAGGACGAGAAAGTGATGAGCGACTCAAGCACCGACAATAAATCGAAAAATCAGGCACTCGTTACTTATGTGGTCCTGCCGTTCATTTTCCTGACGGTGGCGCTGCTCGGAGGTTTGCGTGTTAGCAGTGAGGGCCATGCGTTCATTTTCATGCCACCCTTGCTTATTACACTTGTGCTCGCCGTTCTTCTCCTGATGCTGTTTGTGCGTGGCGGCTTAATTGAAATTCGCTCTTTGATAACGGCAACTAATCCACCCTTGACGAACGTGGCACACATTTGGATGCTGCTCACACTCTTCTTCGCATCCGCGCAGGCGTTCAATTCGGTATTGCCCGAACATGGTCTATTTCACTGGCTCTTCTCATTCTTTTTTCTTTGGACACTTTGGAACAATCAGTTTTCATCATTCGATGCGCGCCGTTTGCTACGCAGTCTCGTGGTGCTCTTCGGAACCGCCTTCACACTTAAGCATTTGCTCCTCGCGAGTCTCTACGCAAGCGACGGCAGCTGGCTCAAAAGGCTAACTGGCGCACTCGTATCAGGCGTTACTCTGGGCGCGCTTGATGCTGAGCAATTTGCGCCGGCTACGGGCTACATCTCGTTCTTTACATTGGGACTTTACCTGGTGGGTCTGATACTGATTAGTTTTAGCCTCCCTCAAACTGGAAGCACCGATTTGGCTCTGACGAGTACTCACGATCGGGGCAGTAGCCCGACCGTCAGGGAGGGCTAGCTTGGACAACATAACCCTCCTTGACAGTGGGGCTACTGCCCCGCCGGCTAGTGCAACGGACTGATGCGCATGAGTCAATCGTCAAAACTTGGCAAGTCATCGCCTTGTCCGTTGAGCACATAATCGATTGCGCGCTCTACGTGCTTTTCCTTCCACAGATATGGCGTGCTGCCATGCCGCGACCAAGGCCTTACTGAACGAGATAGCAGTCCCGCTTCACGGAGCTTTCTAGTTGCATAAGCTTGGAACGCCTGGAGTATTGGTTCCGGCTTGATCTGAGCTGATACCACCGTGTGCACGTGGTTTGTTCGGACATTGATCGCTATCAACCTATAACCTCGATGCTTACACACCTCACGAATGGCGTTTTCTACAACAGTTCTTTGATATGCATTCAGCTTCACAGGTGGATGCTTCAGTAGCTTCCGTTCTGCTCTTTCCAAATTGAGATTAGGTGCGATACGCGGAGCGCCATACTTGTTGTTCCTACGGTCGACCGAACCACGCTTGTCACCATGAAGCCATGTACCGTAGGTTCTGAAGGAAATGAAGTAGGCGAGAGGAAATTCATTATCATCGAAGTCTCGGACCACGTGAGGTGTCCTTTCTGTTGTGAGAGTTGTGTTGTGTGAGAGACGAGTGATTCTAACCCAAGAAAGGTCGTGGCTTGTTGTCGGGCCCTCCTTGACAGTCGGGCTACTGCCCCGATCCAAGTAGCCTGACTGCTGAAGCAGGTCAAACGACAACAACCAACGACCGGGGCAGTAGCCCGACCGTCAGGGAGGCCTCGCTTGGACAACACACCCTCCTTGACAGTCGGGCTACTGCCCCGATCCAAGTAGCTTGCTGCCGAAGCAGGTTAACAACAACAAGCTACAACGGCCCCGATCCAAGTAGCCTGACTGCCAAGCAGGTCAACGACAAACAAGCCACGACGGGGCAGTAGCTCGACTTTCAAGGAGGGCCAACGATAAGCGACGGACCAAGTATGGGTCCTTTTTACGCCGCCTTCTGTTCTCGCTGACGGTTTACCGCTTCACGAATACGTGCTAAATGATGCCAGCTGTGTCGCAATGCGTGATCCTCAATAACAAATTGCGCAGTCATTGGCGCGCCATAGCTCAACGAAAACGGCGCCGCTTGGTCCAATTCGTCGTCACTAAATCCGCGCACAACGGCTGCGGCGTCGCGACTGTTCCGCCACAAGAGTTCCAACGCGACAGCCTGCGTAATCTTCGCATTCTCCTCGGCATGTTTGGCATTTAGCTGAGCAACAACACCCCAGGTTACATCAGTCACCGCCTGCCCGCTCGCAATTGCTCGTGCCGCTTCAATCTCTATCGGATACATGCTGGCAACATGATGAACAATGACACCAATTGAACGGTGATCGGTCGCGGACACTTCAATATGCCACTCCGACACTGAAAGATCTTCGACAAAGGTTGCCAAAGTGTCTGCACCTTCCTCAATGCGCTTGGCCAATAATTCGGCTCGACGACTCATAAAGCTCCTCCTATTTTGAAAACACCCCTATTAATCTCTTATCGCCACAGCGATTGCGTGGCATTATGGGCCAGCAATATCTTGAATGCTTGATTGATCGTCCCGTATTCTTGTCGCAAACGCCCAGTGTGTTGAGGTAGAACGAATGGATGTGCTTTCCGAGGTTTTGAGGGTGGTAAAGCTTCAGGGGGCGCTCTTTTTCAACGCCGAGTTCTCTGCTCCCTGGTGCCTGCTCAATTCTGGATGGAAAGGGCTGGCACCGTTTTTTTCACCTCCGCCGGAACACCTCATCATCTATCACTTCCTAACTGAAGGACGCGCCTATACTAAGCTGCCGGAAGGAAAACGTGAGGAATTGTCGGCCGGCGATATTGTTGTGTATCCACTTGGAGATCCACACCTTCTGGGCAACGGCACTGCAAAACCGATCGACTCTATCAAGACGTTTTCGCCGGGATTGGACCTCGTACGGTTTGGCGGTGGTGGTGAAGTTACTAAGTTTGTTTGCGGATACCTGGCGTGCGACCCGCGACTCAGCGAAGTATTTCTTGCTGGGTTGCCACCGATATACAAAGTCCATCTCGTCAAGGATGCCTCAGATCAATGGCTGGAAAACTCAATCCGGTTCTCAGTCAACGAAACGAATGGTTCGAATGCCGGTGCTGATCTAGTACATGCGAGATTAGCCGAGTTGCTGTTCATTGAAACCTTGCGGCGCTACATCAACAGACTGCCTCGCGGCGAGACTGGATGGTTGGCGGGCGCACGCGACACAACGATTAGTCAGGCTCTTGCACTCCTTCACAAGGATCCTGCAAATCCATGGACCATCAATAGTCTCGCGAGAGAAGTTGGTTTGTCTCGGACGAGGCTTGCAGAACGATTTCGACATTTCCTTGGTGAGTCGCCGATGGCCTACCTTGCGCGCTGGCGATTGAAACTCGCTGCGGAGCTACTTCAGTCAACCGAAGATAGTGTCGCGCAGGTTGCTGTGTCGGTTGGCTATGAGTCAGAAGCTGGATTCAATCGTGCATTCAAACGCGAATTCAATAGCCCTCCCGCTCAATTTCGCCGCAAGCACAAGAGCTAGTCCTAACCAGATCTTCTCTGCGTCTCTGTGTTCTCTGCGTCTTCTTAGAAACAACCTTGAAAACTGTGTAGCTAACGTCAAAACACGAACATTCCAATCGAACAAGTTGGGAAGGGTGGCTTGCCCCCGCTGACTCACCTTACACGATTCATTGAGTTCTAGAGTTCGTGTAAGGTGAGTCAGCGGGGGCAAGCCCCCTTCCCAACTTGTTCAATTTCAAGTTTCATTTTGTTATGTGCTTTTTTTTCGTAAAAGCAGTGAAGCTCTGTATTAATAATGTTTCGCATACTTTCAGGTTAGCTCAACGCAGAGAGACGCCGAGAACGCAGAGAAGAAGCTATCAGACTCACTACATCACAGCACCCTAACCCACAAACGGCCATGAGCTAGATCAAATGTCATGACATACTGGCTCATGAATGGCTGCCCTAAATTTCCATCCATGATCATATCGGCCACCATTACTGGACTATCGATTGGCACTCCAGGCGCGGCTTCAAACTTGAGCCGCTGTTCCTTAGCCTTGGGATCGAGCCCGAATAGTGCAGCATGATCCTTTGAGATCAGTGAAACACCACCAGCGCCCGAGTCGAGGATCAGCCACGTCATTCCTTTCGGAGTGGGAACGCCGAGAAAGACGCTTAAACACCTGGCCGAACATTCACGGGAGACACGAAAAGGCAACTCCTTCATGGTCTTCGTCTGAGTGAGCAGACTTTTGGAGGTTTCAATCGTAAGTGTTCCAGCCTTTTGATCGAGCGTAATCGCTTTACCATCAAATGCATCAAGCGACAACAGGCCATCAGGTGCTACGTCACCCGGAAATTGACCCTCAAAATCGATTTTTCCAATATTGACCGGTGTGAGACCCACGTCGCCAGCCATGATTTGAACATTGTCGCAATGTGGACCTTCACTTTTCTTTCCAAACATATTGAAGCCGGTCGTGCGTCCCCAGAACTCACACTCGATGCCTTTGGAAAACGCTTCGGTCAATAAAGTGTTACCGCCTCCGGTATCAAGAAGGAAATCGCCTGTCTTACCTTTAACGGTGACATGCACTTTCCACAACGCCTTGCGAAAACGTTGAAGTTTGATGACCCGTGGCTTATCCGGCGCCTTAGTTTTAGCGCTAATAGCAGTTGGCAGAAACAGAAGAAGAATTGCGAGTGAAGCGGTGAGTCTGAGCAAGACTGATAACCCCCTGGAATAAGAATGAGCGCTCCAGAATACTGAAAAAAGTATTGAATTGAAAATGATCGTTAGACTTAAAATCCTTAAATGAAACATTCTTGGTTCAATGGTGTTACTCTCTGCGTAGCAAGTTCTTGTCTGCGGTAATGACC
>JBKPQV010000312.1:0-6990 GCA_046734235.1 Acidobacteriota bacterium | reverse complement strand
GGTTAAGATTCTTTCGAAACGCCGTTGAATTCAATCAAGGTTCAAACCGAAACCAATCAAAGTCAGCAAATCCCTGTTCTTGTGATTGGGTAAGACTCACTGCAAACAGACCAACCTTCGCGCCGATCCATCTTCCTTCACGAGCTTTGAAAGAATCACCGACCTCGTTGAAAGTAATGCCATCTTTGCTATAGCTAAAACGGCACACCGCATCTGGCCCAACTGTAATTCGCAAATAGATCTCGCCATCTTTCAAATCAAGACCAGCCTCAGCTGTCTCTTGATTGTCTTTTGGAGCATCAAGACAAACTGTTCGCTCCAACCTGAACCCGTCATCAGTCTTGACGACAGCAAGATAGGAATAGTCCATCCCCATCATTACCAGCCCTGACGCCTCGTTTGGCAACAACCCTCCTGCGTCAATCCTGGTCGTCACGGTAAATACCGGGGCGGGAAGTTTCTGGAGGAAAAGGTTCGAGACGCCCCAAAGATTTACCGCATCGATCGGCAACTGTGTTGAATATAGGCGCAGCCAACCAGGTCGCGCAGACAATGACAGCCACGCCTTATTTGGATTTGCATGCCATTGCCACTGAAAACCTGGCCGTTGCAAAGCAAACTCGTCGTTCGTCTGTGGGTTGTCAAAAGGGTAGCGGCCACCAACATTGGGTTTCTTATGAACACTTACAGGTTCACCTTTCCCGTCACCATCTTTGTCGACGCCGATAACCGGCCAATCGTTGAGCCAACGCATTGGTTGAAGATGAACGATGCGCCCGTATGGCCCGCGATCCTGGAAATGGATGAACCATGATTCTCCCGATTTCAAGTCTACCCATGCTCCTTGATGGGGTCCGTTTACCTGCGTTTCTCCCTGGTCCATAACTATCTTATCTTCGTATGGTCCGTAGATAGATCGTGAACGCAGGACGGCTTGCCAACCTGTCGGCACGCCTCCAGCCGGAGCAAAGATGTAGTAATAACCGTTGCGCTTATAAAGCTTCGGACCTTCGATGGTTGGATGATGTTCGTGTCCATCGAATACGAGCCGGCCTTCATCGAGAATCCTGGTCCCATCAGGACTCATCTTGTTGATATGCAAAACACTCTTAATGCCCGCACGACTATTGGCAAACGCATGGACCAGATAGGCATTCCCATCGTCGTCCCACAACGGACATGGATCGATCCATCCTTTAGCACTCTTGATTAAGAGCGGAGCGCTCCACGGACCAGCGGGATTGCGTGCTTTCGTCATATAGATCCCGTAGTCAGGATCGGGATAGAAGATATAGAAATATTTGTTGTGATACCTGATCGCTGGCGCCCAAACACCATTGCCGTGTTGCGGCCTGGCAAAAACATTCAGCGGAGTTTGATATTGGAGAGCGTGACCAATGATTCGCCAGTTGATCAAATCCCTGGAATGAAGAATGGGAAGTCCTGGGGCAGAATTAAAGCTTGAGGCGGTTAGATAAAAATCATCGCCAACTCTGATCGCATCCGGGTCAGAATAGTCGGCGTAGATGATCGGATTTTTGTAAGTACCGTTGCGGTTGTCAGGCTGCCAGATCGACTGCGCTAAGACAATGGGTTGGAGGCAAATTAACAGAAGGATAGTTTCGAGTTTCAAGTTTCGAGTTTCAGGTTCTTTCTTCTTCTTCCTGCGCCTTTTGCGCAAGCATCAGGTGATCGCGCATGGCGTCACGAGCAGAGTCGGGGGTTCGATCCCGAATCGCCCGGTAGATGCTGCGGTGCATCTCCGCGGACTCTTTTAGATCGCGTGCTCGTTTAACTGTCTTGCTGCGAACTTCAAACAAGATTGTCGCGACCATATTCATTAGGGCAGTCAAAATTCTATTTCCCGAAGCAGCGGCTACCGTCTGGTGAAACCTCATGTCATGGACCAGAAACTGCTCGGGATTGTCGAGCGAAGCAAACATTCCTGTTACTTCCTCGGACATTGATGCCATCTGATCACCGGTAGCTCGTTCTGCAGCAAGTGCCGCGATTGCCATCTCAAGGGAACGGCGCGCCTCAAACATTTCCGCCGGAGTGAATCGCTGCAAAGAGGCCATCAAGCGTAACGGACTACTGTCCAACGCCGGCGACCCTTCTGCTTCGACGACAAATGTTCCGGCGCCACGACGCGGCTGCAAAACTCCAACCGCGGTAAGTGAACTGATACCTGCGCGTAAGGTTGGCCGGCTAACGCCAAGCAGCTTCGCCAGATCTCTTTCCGGGGGTAACCGATCACCAGGTCGTAGCTCACCTTTATGAATCATCTCGCGAAGCTGTGCCACAACCTCTTCCGAGGTCGTGCCTCGTCGTTCAGGATCAATCGTTCTAAACATTGCTGGTTTCGACTCATTCATCGGAGTGTCTGACAACTTCGCTCCTATCTTTTTCCTGTTTGTTGTATGAACCACAAAGCCAGATCTATAGCTGCTTTAAAGTTGTCGTACTCGGGTGGAAGTTTTCGCCCATCTGTATACTCGTTGTACAACCATGGGTCGCCGACCGCAAACACAGTGCCCTTCCCATACTTTGCGACAGCCATGATTGTATCGCTATTGTCTACGTATACAGGCTTCGCCGGCGCCTTTATTTTGAGAGTTGATAGTTCTTTCAAATAAAGATTTCTTGCCGTTTTGAAAATCGGATGGGGTGGCGTAACTACCAATCTCCCCATCGTAAAGTCATTGCCGGGAACTTTATTTCTGCTGTCCTTGTTGAACTCAATGCCGAAAGCTCCAGCTAACTGGTTAAAGTGATCAAACTCGGCGTTGCCGACGTCGTTACCCATCAACACCAACACACCGCCTGCTTTGACCCAATCGCTAATCGCTTTTACGTCTTTCGCTTCGACGTAGTTTGGCTTTTCGGTTTCAGTTGGGGTATCGGGATCGACGATGATGTAGATGTCCGATCCTTTTAAGTTTTGTGCAGAAGGAGATGCCGAAAGGGTCTTGGTTTTGACTCCGTAACTTCTAAAAATATTACCCCAGACAGAAAACCCTCCATTCGCTAATTCGTCCCATTTGTAGTGCCAGGAAATCATCTGACCGCTAGAATCTTTCTTCATTTCATTGTTGAAGAACGAATCAAGCAAAACTGTTTTACCGCTCCCCACAGACTGAGTAGCGGCAATCTTCATCTCGTTGCTCGCCATTAGAAAAGCGCCAACACCTTTTGGATCGTTAGTGACGACTTTCTCACTGATGTAGTACTGATAGCTACCGTCGCGATAGGGATTGCCACCGAGACCAGCAACACTAACCGTGCCCTCAAGGTTTGTTTGACCGCTTGTATCAGTTTTGATGAATTGATCAACTAAGCCTTTGTATCCGCGCTTCGCTACCGGGAGATACGTGACAGGGAGATAACCATTACGCACACCCTTTGCGAGGGCGTAAACAAACATACTCGAGCCGGATGACTCGAGGTAGTTTCCCTGCTCCGTGCTCTTATCCAAGACCTGGTACCAAAGACCAGACTTTGCATCCTGGTATTTCGAAACTGACTTGGCAAGCCGGTTCAATATCGCGATCAACTCTGCCCTTTGTGGATGTTGGGCGGGAAAGTAGTCGAGCGTGTCTACCAGCGCCATGGCATACCAGCCCATCGCTCGATCCCAAAAGTTCGGTGACGTTCCCGTCGTTGGGTTGGCCCATTTTTGTTGTTTGGATTCATCCCAACCGTGATACATCAAGCCCGTCTTCGCATCACGGGAATGACTTTCCATCAAAATAAACTGTTTGGCTATGTCATCAAACGCTGCGTCTTCGTGAAAGGTCGCTGCATACTCCGCGTAGAAGGGCTCAGCCATATAAAGACCGTCGAGCCACATTTGGTAGGGATAAATCTTCTTATGCCAGAAACCTCCGTCCGCTGTTCGTGGATGGGTCTTTAATTGCTCTCGCAAAAGAGATGCTGCTTTTCTGTATTTATCTTGTCCGGTTACCTTGTAAAGCAGGAGAAGGTTTTTGCCACAATTGATGTTGTCCAGATTATAGTCAGCCGAATTGTATGTACGAATAGTGCCGTCAGCGTTAACAAAACTATCCATCCCTTTTTGGATGAATGCGAAGTACTGCCCCTCGCCGGTGCTTAACCAAACGCCTTCAATTCCTTTAAGCACAACACCATATTCATACGTCCAACGTCCGGGGGCGCCGTTCTGACTTCTCGCAGGATCGCGCCAGAGAGCAGTCATCGCCGTAGCAGCAAGCTTTTCAGAGACCGACTTCTCTTGCGCAACTGCAGTGAGCGCGATTAGAACGATTAACGCTGTCGAAAAGATTTTGGTCGATGTTTTCATGTCCTATTTTTCAGCAAAGTGATGTCTCAACAAAATCATTCTTATTGCAACTGGGTAATAACGTTTCCATTCACTTTGACGTTGTTCAACCTAAGGTCTTTGACGTTTCTAATAATGCTCGGCTGGGCGGCGCCTTCGAACGTGCAATTGATCAGGTTTAAGCCCACAATTGGCGCGTTTTCGAGGCCCTGCACATCAGCAACATGCTGACTCTTAGTGCTAACGAGTCGTTCCACGGTGTAATTTCGCATTACCGGTTTGAAATTACCCTTTGCTCCTTCTTCATAATTGAAGTCGATCGTTATCACTGCATGGGCCACCTGGCCAACTCTGATATTTCTAAAGAAGAAGTTCTCCAGCACGCCTCCGCGCATCGCGTTATTCTTGACGCGTAAAGCATGATCAAGATTCGGACTATCGAGATCACAATTCTCAGCAAACAAGAAACTCACCCCTCCAGATATTTCACTGCCCACGGTAATTCCACCGTGCCCGTCACGCATTCGGCAACCACGAACGATGATGTTTTTGGTTGGCACGTTTATTCGCCGGCCATCGGCGTTCCGACCCGATTTGATCGCAATGCAGTCATCACCGGTATTGAAGTCGCAATTCTCGATTAAGACATCAGTACATGACTCGGGATCGCAGCCATCGTTATTTGGACCATGGCTATTGATCTTTACGTCGCGCACGGTAACGTTGGTGGAAAGCACAGGATGTATTTCCCACATCGGTGAGTTGATGATCTGAACACCTTCAATCAGAACATTAGTACAGCGATACGGTTGAATAAACTGGGGCCTGAGATAATGTCCCGCCCCGAAAACGCGTTCACTAACTGGTACTCCCTTCTCGGCCATCTGTTGAAGGGAAGCTCTGTCTGCCCGTTGATTCGGTGTTCCTTCCTTCCAGCCATAATTTGCGCGTCCATTCCAGGGCCACCATGCGTCATTCCCGCTTTGGCCATCGAGAGTTCCTTCACCGGTGATGGCGATGTTGGTCTGCTCAAACGCATAAATGAACGGTGAGTAGTTCATCAATTCCGTACCTTCCCAACGCGTGAATACAACGGGAAGATAATCACCAGGATTCTTGCTGAATTTGATCGTCGCTCGACTGGAAACATATAGATTGACGTTGCTCTTCAGGTGGATTGCTCCGGTGAGAAAAATGCCCCTTGGGACTACGACACGGCCGCCACCTGCTTTGTTACAAGCAGCGATTGCTTTGCGAAAAGCTTCAGTAGAATCTGTTTGTCCATCAGACTTGGCTCCAAACTTTGTGATCACAAAATCTCGCTTGGGAAAAACTGGCGCCTTAATGCGCATCAGAATTTCCGGCATGATCAATTCAAATGGACCATCAGACTGAAGGGCAAATGCCCGGCTTACCACGCTGTCGTGCGGAGTAATAGCTGTGGCGGCGCCGGCGGCCAGGATTGTCTTAATAAAGTCGCGTCGTGATGTCATGGATTTATGGGTAATACTGTGGCCATCCGCCATTCGCGTATTGTGCTTTCAACAAGTAGTCGAGACCAGCCAAAAAGGCCTCGCGATATGGCACGTCCGAGTGGCTTTATGCACACGCGCCAGAAAGATTAGTTGTGTAAGTTGAGAAGAATGCACATCCGTTTGGTCATACCACAGGGACCTTTTGGTTTGAGCCTTGGAAGCTCAATCTTAACGGCCTATACCGACCGTAACACACTGTTTTTATTTAAATTCTCGGACTCTGAAGTCAGCCGATTCTGGCTTAGCGAGTAGATACTGTCAAGCGGTTATACTGACCAATTTTGATAAGCCCACTAAATAGGGTAAGACCAATTTATTTGCCATATCTCATTTGACATTTTTCAGTTCCGGGTCGTCGCTCTGACTTTGGTGGATGAGGTTGGATAACAGATAACACCTGCTTTGCAGCGTGGAGTTTCAGTTTCCCGCTAGAGATGGTGAAACGCGGCTCAGTAGCGAAAAAATTGAAACTCCACACTGCTAAAGCAGGTTGGTATCTGACCCATACCTCGGAAGCGCTACTCCTAGCGAAAAATTGAAACTCCACACTGCTGAAGCAGGTGGTATCTCTTTGTGCAGAGCGCTTCATCGCACCTTAGACAAATGAAAAAATGATCAATGTCAAATGATATATGGAAAATGAAATCGACTTAGCCGGGAAACCCAACTTACCTTCCCATCCAACCACCATCAACCAGCAGGATGTGACCATTGACGTAATCACTTGCTGAAGACGACAGGAAAACTGCCGCACCCGCGACGTCGCTCGCGTCCCCCCAACGACCTGCAGGAATGCGTTCCAGGATTTGACGGTTGCGGGTCTCATCCGCCTGTAAGGCGGCGGTGTTTGTTGTGCGCATGTAGCCCGGAGCAATTGCGTTTACGTTAATTTGGTATTTGGCCCATTCGTTCGCAAGTGCTTTGGTGAGCTGGGCGACTCCACCTTTCGAAGCCGCATAAGCCGGAACGGTAATGCCACCTTGGAAAGAAAGCAGTGAGGCAATATTGACTATCTTGCCACCCCGGTCTTTTTCGATCATCGATTTTCCGGCAAGCTGCGATAGACGAAAGACACTCGAGAGGTTTACTTCGATCACAGTCGACCAATCCTCTTCTGAATAATCAACTGCTGGCGAACGACGAATTGTGCCGGCG
>JBKPQV010000311.1:0-7180 GCA_046734235.1 Acidobacteriota bacterium | reverse complement strand
ACTCCAATGAGTTTTTCGCTATAAACCCATAGAAGGGACTCGACTCAACTATGGACCGGGAACGTTGGCGACAAATTGATTCACTGTTATTGGCAGCACTCGAGCACGAGCCTGCCGAACGAGCCGCATTTCTGGATCAAGCTTCTGGCGCAGATGAAAGCTTGAAGAAAGAGGTGGAGTTATTACTTTCCAGGGACGACCGGTGCTTAAGCTTCATTGATAGTACCGCCATCGAAGTTGCAGCTGACTTGCTCTTAACGCCTGTTGCTCAACTGGTAGAGGGGCAACTCTTCGGCCATTACACGATTATCGAATTTCTCGGCGCCGGCGGAATGGGGGAAGTTTATCTCGCCAAAGATGAAAAGCTTAACCGCCGCATAGCACTCAAGCTCTTACCGGTTGAGTACACACGTCACAAGAATCGAATGCATAGATTCAAACAAGAAGCACAGGCGGCATCAGCTTTGAATCACCCTAATATTTTGACCATCCACGAGCTCGGCAAAGTCGGTCGTCAGCAATATATCGCCACTGAGTTTGTTGAGGGCGAGACGTTGCGCCAGCGCATGAACACTTCAACATTGAACCTTAGTGAGGTACTCGATATCGCTTTTCAGGTCGCAAGTGCTCTGGCTGCAGCACACAGGGCGGGAATCGTTCACCGCGACATTAAGCCTGAGAACATCATGTTGCGACCTGATGGCTACGTAAAGGTCCTTGATTTTGGATTAGCCAAACTGACAGAGCAATCTGAATCGTTCATCGAGACGCATTGTGTCGACGACGTGGGAACGTCATCAGGTCTAGTGATGGGCACTGTTAAATACATGTCCCCTGAACAAGCGCGCGGCTCCAGCGTTGATCGACGGAGCGACATATTTAGTTTCGGTGTCGTGCTGCACGAGATGATTGCGGGCCAGTTGCCGTTTAAAGGCAACAACGTCAAGGGCTTGATTCAGTCAACCTTAAACAACAGTCCACCCAAACTGAAGGAGGTTTTGCCAGATGCTCCGGCAGCTTTACAAGAGATCGTCGACAAAACATTGGAGAAAAATCGAGAGAAGCGATATCAGTCAGCTAACGAGTTGCTTATCGATTTGTCGTTGCTGAGGCAAGAAGTTGATCCGGAGACTGGTCTTAAATACGCGACAAATGAATTGGTTGGCAGTCGAGTACTAGGGCGTCAGGCTAAAGGTAATACTGTTTCCGCAAAACTCCTCGGTACGGGAACCGCTAATTCAAGTATTCAGTACCTGGTCAGCCAAATAGAACAGCACAAGCCAGTAGCACTGTTCGGAGTATTAGTTTTGGTTGTTGTGTTGGGAAGCGTGATCTATCCATTAAAGAGGCTAATCAGTAAGAACGCAGCACCCTTTGAGCATATCAACGTTGTGAGACTCAGCGCCTCCGGCAGTGTTCAACACGCTGCACTTTCTCCGGACGGCAATTATGTGGCGTATACGACATGGGATGCTGATGGCTTAGAGACTCTTTGGATCCGGCCGCTCATGACACAAGAAGCAACCCAATTAATTGCTCCTCGTGAAGTTATTACTCGTAAGCTGATCTTCTCGCGCGATAGCAAGAGCATCTACTACATCATCGTCAGCGGAGAGTTGTACCGAGTACCGGCTGTAGGCGGACCAAGTGAAAAAATACTCAATGATGTCGGGGCTTTCATCACGTTTTCCCCCGAGGGTGATAGGTTCGCATTTATTCGCCGCGAGGCAGAAGGACTGACTGCGCTCGTGATGGTCAATTCTGATGGCTCAGGAGAAAGAACAGTTGCGACGCGCAAGCCGCCCGATTATTTTTCACAGATTGAGGCATCTTGGGCACCTGATGGAAAATCAATTGCGTGTATCGGTATTAATGCTGCGGACGGATATCAGCGCGTCTTTGAAGTGAATACCGAAACCGGCTCGCAAAAAGCACTCACCTCTCAAAGATGGAATGACGAGATCACTGGGGTTGCGTGGCTGCAAGATTCATCCGGCATTTTATTGATTGCCAGTGATTCACCATTTTCAAGTCAGATCTGGTGTCTTTCATATACCGGCGGCGAATTGCGACGAATCACAAACGATGTGAATAAGTATGCTACGCTCAGTCCTTCAAACGATTCAAGCACCTTCCTGACGCTACAATGGGCAGTCAATATAGATCTGTGGATTGCTCCCGATGGAGACTCAAATCGCGTGAGGCAACTTACCCGAGGGAGATACGATGGAAGATCGGGCATTACTTGGACGCCGGACGATCGAATCGTCTACACCTCAGTAACCAGCACTAACAGTGACATCTGGATTATGAACGCGGATGGCACTAACCAGAAACAGTTAACAACTGATGTTCACAATGATGTGTATCCATCAGTTACAGCAGATGGGCGCTACATTGTATTTCAGTCCAACCGGACTGGCTCTGACCATATCTGGAGGATGGATATTGATGGAAATAATCAGAAACAGTTAACGTTCGGCGTCACAGAAAAGAGTCCTAACTGTTCTCCCGATTCGAAGTGGGTGATCTTCGAAGCTTCGGACTCTGGTAAAACTACTATTTGGAAGGCGAGTATCGACGGTGATCCTCCGGCGCAAATCTTAAACACTGAATGCTTTTGGCCGGCAGTCTCACCTGACGGAAAGCTCATTGCGTGTTATCAATTTCCAAACCGAAGCCTAATTTTTCCTTTCGAAGGAGGAAAGCAGATGAAACAGCTGGACCTTCCAGTGGCCGGTGGTCCAGCCGGATTTCCAGTATGGACACGAGACGGTCTAGCGCTGACATATACTCATTCTCGCGGCTTACTATACGATTTTTTTAATAAGCCGATAGATGGCGGTCCTTCAAAGCAGTTAAGTAACTTCACTAAAGATCAAGCAGGTGCAACTTACGGAGTCTTGCCCTACGCTTGGTCACCTGATGGCAAGAACCTTGCTTACGCTCGTTACGAAAGGAAAAGCGATATGCTCCTGATTAGTGCTGTCAAATGAGTAAAAGAGCGTGAGTGCGAACTATGCTTCAGTCCCCACCTACTTCGCAGGTTTGAGCAATTCTCCTTGACTGCTCAGAGTGTGAGAAATATATTCGACCCATATATATAGGAACAATCACGTAGTTCCTTTCAGGCAAGACTTAGTGCTCACCCTGTTGGTGGTCTCGAATCACTACTCAACTGAGACTTGCTCAAAGTAAGGAACAGAAGTTGTCCCGGCTTAATTATCCTGAGTAATTTATATTCCTTTTCGCAATCGTCTCTCCAACTCTAGCGAAACGACCAGATGTAAGGCTTAACCTCTGTTTTGGTTTCCTTGAACTAATTCGGTTGAGCTTTTGGATCCGACGGTTTCCGTAAACGTTCAAAGGAGGACCACATGAAAACACTCCAGTTTGCCGTTGTCGCACTCGTTTTGACTCTGACTTGTGGTGACACCACTTCAGCGCTCAATTTCAATAGACACATATCCGACCATCGATCGCATTCAAATGTCGAAGCGTTGAGTATTGATCCCTTTGTCTTTCAGGATTCCCAGGTGCCCTTGACGAACGACGACGTCACAAAAATGTTTGGAGCTGGCTTAACCGAGAGCACGATCGTTCAGGTGATTCAAAAAGTTCCTTCCAATTTTGATACCTCACCAGACACCTTGATCAAACTTAAGCAGCAGGGAGTGACGGCAAAGATCATAGAGGCGATGGTAGCTACGAGGACCACTACCAATAGTTCTACGCCGACAGAGACGTGGATTAATGGCAAAGGCGTTTTTGCACAAAACGGAGCTGAGTGGACACGGATAGAGGAGGTCTCTTCGATTGAGGTGAGAAACGTTGGCAACATTTCGAGCGCTGTGACCATGGGTATTAAAGAGGTCCGCATCGTCTGCGTGTTTCGCGGAGAGAAGGCAGAACTACAGCTCGACAATCCAAGACCAGTGTTTCGGCTTTCAGGCACTGGTGTATCGGCTCGAGACGTCTACATTGTCGCGATGCGTCTGAATCCAGATCGGCGCGATTTGGAGATGGGGCGCTCGGGATTGGTCAAGAAACTCAGTTACGGTTTTCGCAAACGAGATGTGCGGGACGTTACGGTGAAGCGACTAGGGGATGATCTTCTTGAAGTTACGCCAAAGGGAAATCTTGAGCCAGGAGAATACATCATGGTCCTGGGCGGAGTTGCCGTGCCTTTGACCAGTCCGGCACAGAGGTCCGGGAGCAGGACGGTGGGCGTCCCGATAGGCAGGACGACAGGCATGCCGACTGCCACGCAAGGCGCTACTGGCTATGACTTTGGGATCATCGTCTCGCCCAAGGTTGCGTCCAATAACTAATTGGTTGGAACCACCTTTGTACTTGGTTACTCGGGGTACTTGGTACCCTCACTGTGTCCAAGCTAAGCGTGCCTCAGGAAGCCAGTTTGGAGTTGTTACTTTTCCCTCGGTTAATGGTCTCTGGGCACTGTCCAGGAAGCGCGATCAACATTGACTTAGTGCCATCGTTGGGTTGTAATCGTCGCAGTTACGACCCCCAAATAAAGGTGTCTCACATGAACAAGCTCACCGCAACTTCTGCGTTTGCTTTCATCTTGTGTTTGGCAAATGCAACTTTGGCCCAAAACGACAATAGCATATCAACCAACGCCGCCCGCGCGACCACGGAAAGTGGCGGCTTGATATTGCTAATTGGTGTAGGCGTCGTAATGCTGATTGTCGGCGTGGGTATAGGTTTCGCGTTCGGAAGAAAAAAATAGCCGCCACCTCAATAAGACGATTCCAAATTCAGTTTTCGATACTGGCAACACTTGGTGAGGAAGGATCGATCAATCTGTGGGAACAGATCCTTACTTGATACTCACTGGGTATCGCATGACAACTCGTAGGTCACGGGGCAGACCGCGAGAAGCTCCGTCTTGAACGATTTTTGCAAGTTCAGGCCGCAGTTCATGGGGAGGGATTTCGACAAATCCCAGTCTTGAGTAGAAGGGCATATTCCAGGGGACGTTGCGAAAGGTCGTCAACTTTATTTGTTGATATCGCTCTTTAGCTACCCATTCCAAAACAGCTTGCATTAATGCAGTGCCAACACCTCGACGTCCGTGAGACGGCATAACGTCGATCTCCTCGAGATGAGGAAGATCCTCAGCTAGAATTTCAACCATGGCGAAGCCAACAGGGGTTCACCTAAGAGAGCAATCCAAAGTCTTCCCTCAAGCTGAGCGCTGTGGAACTTATGTTGTGGTGTGCTGACCTCGGGAATCGATGGTGGTACATATCCATCAAACAATGTGTCCGCCGCTAATTCAATGTTGGCTAACGCTGTCAGGTGTTCGGGTTTCGCTTTTGTTATGATGTAGCTGGGTTCCATGAGTGATTGAATAACCAAATGCAATTTACTTCAGTTCGTTGATTTGCGCTCGCTGTTTGTAAGACCTAAATCTCCAATAGTTTGAGCAGTTCGTGTCTTTGTGTCTTCGAGCCTTGGTGGTTAAGTGTTCTTGCAGTCACTGCGCTCCTGTTCAAACGAGCGATAACCGCAAGGCACGTTTTTGTAGGGCCAGCAGCGCAAACCTACAAAACTGTAAGTTCAGAATTGAATTGGGTGGCAATTCAGGCCCTGCTGATTTCTATGGACAGTGCATGAGCGGAAAGCTCGGTTGCGCGTTGAACCCAAATGCCTACCGCGTATGATCGGTCTGTGAATAATGACTCCAATATCGGCAATTTGGCGGTTTGATTGTCTAAGATCTATAACTCAGTAAGTGCTAGAAACGTCGCTTCGCCGTCTCACGCGCATTCTGGTTGAGGCCCAGTTCCTTCAAGATTCTTCCGAGTGCCAATCAATTCTTCGCCTGCGGTTTAGTCAGTTAGATTACGAGGGGTTGTCCAAGCGCATCGCGGATGCAGCTAACGGGACTGCCTCAGTCAAATATGTCGGGTGATCCCGGTGTTCTGACAAATACGTCGCCTCCCGGCTTCCTCTCCCTTAACCACAACGTCGGTCTTTCCTTTCGGTAATCGCTAAAACATCCCAGATATTTGCGCTGAAGCGACGCTCGAAGTCACAGACAGTCTCACTTCTGATTAGTGGCACGACGATTGTTGGATGCGTGGTGAATTCCATCTGTTTCTTGTTCCAGTAGGGCGTCTATTGTCTGAACGTCGCGATGATCATTCGAACTGCTGTCGAACACACCAATGCTTGCAAATCTTAAACTTGAGGAGCTAAACCACGATGAGTGAGAAACTGACTAACACTAAACAGAGGATATGGTCGTTGTGTAGTCATCTGTTTGATCGATGGGCAAATCGGAACCCGTGCGCTGTTAGCGGTCATTCTCAGACTAACTACCGCCGAATACTTTTGACGGCATCAGTCATCATAATTTTGCTTGGGGTCCCCCTGGTGGCGCTTGCAGGTGATCCAACAGGCGGGGCGACCGGAAACGCCGGGTCAGTTACCGCGTCCAAGGCCGGAGAGCCAACGCCGCAAGAACTTGCCGACGCAGTGGGGCACGCCAATATCTCAATCAATTTCGTTTGGACCTTGGTGGCATGTTTCCTCGTCATGTTCATGCAGGCTGGTTTTGCGCTCGCAGAGACTGGCTTCACGCGCGCCAAGAATGCGGCTCACACGATGGCTATGAACTTCATGTGTTACCCGCTCGGAATGCTTGGCTTTTGGATTTGCGGTTTCGCACTCATGATGGGCGGAGTAGGCGCTGTTGCGGCGCTAGGTGGCACCGGACCACTCACTTCAGCTTTCTCAATCAACATCGCTGGCCACACCCTGAACATCTTTGGAACTAAAGGTGTTTTCCTGCGCGGCGACTCGTATGACGTCGGCGTATTCACGCTGTTCATGTTCGCTATGGTCTTCATGGATACCGCAGTAACGATTCCTACCGGAGCCCTGGCTGAGCGTTGGAAGTGGGGTTCATTTGTCTTTTTCTGCTTCTTCATGTCGATGTTTGCCTACCCAGTTTTTGGTAACTGGGTCTGGGGTGGTGGCTGGTTGTCACAACTCGGTACTCAATTTGGGCTGGGTCACGGCCATGTCGACTTCGCTGGCTCTTCGGTTGTGCACATGGTTGGCGGTGTTGCAGCTCTGGCAGGTGCGATTATAGTTGGACCAAGAATCGGCAAGTACGGCAAAGACGGAAAGGTAAATGCCATTCCAGGTC
>JBKPQV010000310.1:0-5757 GCA_046734235.1 Acidobacteriota bacterium | reverse complement strand
AATAAGCTGATTGAAACTGTCCCGAAGCGGGGTTACCGTTTCTCGGCAAGTGTCAGCGAAGAGTGGGACGATGGTCCTCCGATGATTATCAGGGAACGCACACGCTCCCGAGTAATTGTGGAGGAAGAGATCGATGAAGTGGCGCCCGCAGTTCCAGTTCTTCAGCGACTACCCGCGGTTGACGTCACCGTTCTGCAATTGCCTGAGCATTTACCGGAAACAATGTACGCGAGCAGCGGTGACGTCAATATTGCGTACCAGGTTATTGGAGATGCCCCTCTCGATCTAGTATTTGTGATGGGTTGGGTATCGCACCTCGAATATTTCTGGAAGGAACCAAGCTTCGCTCGGTTCCTCATGCGGCTTGCCTCTTTCTCGCGCCTCATACTCTTCGATAAACGTGGAACCGGCCTTTCGGATCGAGTACCTAACAATGAGCTACCAACTCTCGAGCAGCGAATGGATGACGTTCGAGCTGTGATGGATGCAGTTGGTTCAGAACGTGCTGCTCTGTGCGGTGTGTCGGAAGGTGGTCCAATGTGCAGTTTGTTCGCCGCCACTTATCCGGAGAAGACGCTGGGCCTCGTGATGATTGGAACCTATGCAAAGCGAATTCGCGATGCGGAGTATCCATGGGGACCAACGGCGGAGGAGCGTGAACATTTCTTCGAAGAGATGCGACAACATTGGGGTGGTCCAGTTGGGGTTGAGGCCCGCGCACCGAGTAAGGCAAATGATCCGGCCTTTCGTGATTGGTGGGCGACCTATTTAAGAATGGGTGCGAGTCCGGGAGCTGCCGTGGCATTAACTCAGATGAATGCCGAGATCGATGTGCGGCGAGTGCTACCCACAATTCGCGTCCCAACCCTGGTGATACACCGCAGTGATGATCAGACGTTGAAAGTTGAAGAAGGTCGATACGTGGCAGAACAGATTCCAGGTGCGAAGTTTGTCGAGTTGCCAGGCAATGATCATTTGCCGTTTGTTGGTGATCAGGATGCGGTACTGGACGAGGTTGAGGAGTTCTTGACTGGAGTCCGGCATCGTCCGGAACCCGATACTGTACTGGCGACAATTCTGTACACGAGGATCATCGATCCTGAGGAGCATTCTCGACGGTTCGGCAATGAGAAGTGGGAGGAAATGCTCCGGCGTCTGCGCGCTCACATTGCCAAAGAGATTGAGTGGTTTCGAGGTAGAGAAGTCGATATGGTGGGTGATCGACCTTTGGCAATCTTTGATGGTCCCGCTCGCGGTATACGTGCGGCGATAGCGATCACGGGTTATGCGGCCCGTTTGGACATCGCAATGCGGGCCGGGTTGCACACCGGCGAGTGCGAGATGCTGGGTGGCAAGGTTACAGGGTTGGCAACGGAGATTTGTCTCCAGATTGCTAATAAAGCTGGACCAGGTGAAGTGATTGTCTCGAATACTGTAAAGGATCTGGTCGCGGGTTCAGGGATTCAGTTTGTAGCTAAGAACGGCCACACGCTGAGCGGAATTCAATTGTTTGCAGTGGAGAGGTAGGACTATTTCAGATTTCAGATTTCAGATTTGTTGATTGGACCTTGTACTAGTATTGCTTCCTTATTCGGATTCGGTCGTCGTTGATCAGCAGTCACTAATCACTAATCACTAATCAGCAATCAGCAATCAGCAATCTGAAATCTGAAATCTGAAATCTGAAATCTGAAATCCGTCCCTGTCATTGCTCCAAAACAAAATTAACCGGTCCAAACCTCTGCTGATACTCGATCGACAATAAGAACGCCTTCACCATCTCCGCCTTCACGAAGTCGCCGTTGAACTGATTCAATTTATCCAACCAGAACTGATAACCATCGAAGTTGTTATCAGGTGCATCGTCGGGGTTTCTGCGGAGATAACCGAAGTACTGCATCAACACAAACGCATTGTTGAATTGCTTATTGAAGACCGACTGGCTTTCAGCAATGTTGCGAAGTGCCGCAGCACGGCCGCTCGCGCCACCCGCACCGAAGGCTGTGATCGCCGCAGCGCGTTCACCGGCAGTAGGTGTTGCACCGGTATTTTGAAATAGCGAATCGACAAATTGATCTGCCGTTTGCGCCAACGGGTGTTCCGCTAAAAACTCCGCGCGTTCAACCCAGGCAAGTGCGAATGCCTGCTTGTTCTGTTCGAGTTTCTGCTCCCATCCACTAGCGCCGACTCTGACTCCCTTTTGAATTTCCTGGGTATCAGCCAGAAACTCAGCCATCCGCGGCATGCCCCGAGGATGTGCAGCACTTGGTGGATATGACGAGTTGTAGAAGCGGTACACGAGGTAACCAGTTTGCTGAAACTCAATTGACAGAAAGAATGCTGCCGAAACGTGAATATGCTTGGCTCCAAAACAAGCCGCACGGCCCGCCGGATCTTGAACCGCATTGCAGCTGGCGATTTCGTTTGTCCAGAAGCTGAGGCCCAGCGGATCATCAACCGCAGCACGATTCAGAAAGTCCTGGTAATGCTGGCGTACGAAGAAGTTGGCATTTGATAACGGATTAGGTGCGTTTGGTTGCGAGTCGTTGTCGGAGATGGTGACAGTCATTGTTGACGTCGCCAACTCTCCGCCTGTTGGATTCTTCAACTTAATCGTGAATTGCTCCTGTCCTTCGACAAGGACGTCGTCAGTAAGCAGGACTTCGATCGTCTTAATGGACTCTTGCGCTGCGAACTGGAAAGTTCCGAAAGTTGAATTGTAATCAGAACGATCCGATGCTGTTCCCGGAGAGGTTTCGAACACAACGGTCGCGGGATCACTGGAAATATTTCTCGTAACGTTTATGAACACCCTGCCATTGGTTTCCGACACGATGATGTTGGATGATTGGAAGCCCATCGTTTTCAGCGTCGCTGAAAAGTTGACAGGAGTTGTCGCTGTGGGGTTGTTAACCGTCTGATTCGCAGGCGAGAAGACATAGTTTGGCTTAGAAGGCGTAATAGTTATGCTTCCACATGGACTAATCGCTGGTACTGTAAAGTTTCCAGACGAATCCGTTGTTCCGGTAGTTGTAACAGAACCGGTTACATTGATTGTTACACCCGAGACATCACCATTCGACGATGAGATATGAACAGGAGCACTCGAAGTAGGAGAAGGAGGAATTGGTGCCTGAACGAAGTTAGGATCCTGGCCGCCGATTAATGCATTCTGCAAAAGCACAACCTGAGTTGATGTGCGAAATGCCAATCCATTAGTGCCCCAACGAACCAGACTCGAAAAACCTGATGTTATGCCTGGCAGTCTCAGTTCACCCAGCGGCACGAAAGTTTTACTGTCGAAGACACGCAGGAAGGTGACCCCACTATCGTTTAATAGATAATAGACGCGTCGAGCTTTTACGTCCGGAGCCACTAACACAGAACCTGATAGAAAAGAACCCGGACTGGTGATCATAAACGTTCCCAGGAGAGTCGCAGCTTCGGGATCAATAACGCGACCACCCGTCGAATATGCAGTTCCGTTGTCTATTCTGAAATCCAAGTTGAACCCGGAGAATAACGATTGTGTTGTGTTAAGCGTGATCACGCCACACGGACCAACAGCCATTCTTCTGAATCCAAACTCAGTCGTTTCAGTGTTTTGACCGTACAGAATTTCAGGCGAACGAGAAAACTCAATCACATTACTTCCAGTGTGATCGGGAGTTGTTAGCGAACGACGCACTCCGTTATCAAAGATAGCAACACCGCCATGTCTTGGACTAACTGAAGGTCTTAACCGGGAAACTGCGAGGACATCCGGTTGGCCAGGGGCAACTGCCATGTCTTCAGCTCGAAATGGACCAAAAAACGGATCGCTACCCAATGAGAATTGTGAACCGGCAGTTTTTGTTGGCACGTCAAAACGCCTGACGGCATTAGCTCCATCGAGAGCGGCATAAAGCACAGCGCCGTTGTCAGATATGGCCAAACGATTTGGTTCGCTACCAATAAAGACTGCTGCTCCTGGTGTACCTGCAATTGGATCGATCGGCACAATACTGTTTCCACCGACACCAACTGAGGAAGGAATGCTCGCAAATATCATCTGAGTAACTGGATCAACTATGAGATCATTAGTCGTTAAGGAGACCTGTCGGAGTTCTCCGGGATTCGGCGTTGGCACCGGAGTGGGAGTTGGAGTGGGAATCGGAAATGGGGTCGGTGTTGGAGTGGGAGCAGGAGTAGTTGGCGTTACCAAATTGCTCTGAATCAAAATGAGCTGGCCACCTGATGTGATAATTGCTAGCCCATTGTTACCCCAACGTACCGCGCTTCGTACTCGTCCATCAACGCCCGTAACGTTCAGTGATCCGACAGGAACAAAAGTATTTTGATCAAACGCCCGGATGACGATTGTTGCGTTCACACTTGAATCAGACAAGTCCGACCCGCCGATAAAGAAGGTCCGGCCTACCGAAGAATCAGGAATCACTATATTGCCGAAAGTTACTCCTGAAAAATTTCCAAGGGGCGCAGCCGTTTCCGGATCAATAACCTTGCCGCTGTTTGCATACGCTCGTCCATTATCAAATTCAAAGTTGGTACCAAAACCAGAAAATACGTTGTTAGTTACGCTAGTGACCGTGACTCCGAGCGAGTTGACAGTCATTTTACGGAAACCGAACTCTGTGCTTTCGTTGTTGTAGCCGTATAGAGTGTCGGCACTGGCTGAAAACTCGATCACATTGCTGCCAGTATGATTTGCCGTGGTGGTTGGTCTCTTCACCCCGTTGTCGTAAATCGCCACTCCCTCATGCTTTGGACTGAAACCGGTGTTGCGACGGGAGATAGCAACGGCTGTTGGTTGCCCCGGCAATACTTCCATGTCTTCAACGAACAAGGGGCCGGTGAACTGTCCAAAGCCAAGGGAAAACTGTAAATCCGCTTGCTGCAATGCGACATTTACTCTTCGGACCGCCGCCGCACCATCTAAACCTACGTAGATAAATTGGCCGTCACTTGAACGTGCGAGTTTGTTTGGTTCGCTACCCACAAAGATAGGTGTTCCGATTGTTGCGTCGACCGGATTGATCGGAGTCAGGCTGTTGCCATTTGGTCCAACCCTCGAAGGCAAACTGGCGTAAATCTTTTGAGTTCCCGGATCGTAAATGATGTCGGTGGCGTTTATTGCAACCCTCTGCATGAAAGCTTGTTCGAGAGGAGGTGTCGGCGTTGGTGTGGGCGTTACCGTTGGGGTTGGTGTTGGAATCGGATCAGGAGAGGGAATTAACGTTGTCTGAATAACGTAAACACCGCTGCTGCTCGTACAGAATGCCAGTCCGTTTGATCCCCATCTGACCATTTCAAGCGGAGTGCCTAAAACATTTGGAATATCAAAAGTGCCGAGTGGTACAAAGGTCTGAGTATCGAAAACCCGGAGCGTAACGGTGACAGGAGAACCACTCGAAAATGGTGCCGTAATGAAGTAAGCGCGATTCACATTCGCATCTACCACAAAGGCATTAGTTATGTCTGAACCAAGGCCCGTGAATGTTCCAAGAAGATCGCCGGTGTCGGGATTGAGCACGCGGCCGTTAGCTGAATAAAGTCGACCACCGACGAATTTGGCTGCGCCGGTTGCTGACACGCTACTGCTGGTGAGGCTCGTCACTCCACCTGCGGCAACGCTAAAGCGTGCGAGCGACTGGAAGGCCAACCCGTAGAGTTTTGAAGAATCCGAAGTATTGAAAGCGAGTGACACCTGGGATCCTGAGTTTGCGACGGTTGAACGTTGTACGTCCTCATCGAAGA
>JBKPQV010000309.1:0-7795 GCA_046734235.1 Acidobacteriota bacterium | reverse complement strand
GTGACTGGGGCCAAGGAGCGACTGTGTGGAGAAGCGGGCGACTGGCTCAAGAGGTCGGTGCCACCTCGCGGTAGCGGGTGGGCCCTAGCAAGGCGCCCTTGATCCGGAGTTCGTGCTTTGGCCCACCCGCTACCGCGAGGTGGTACTGATCCGTAACTACAAATTCAATCCACAATCGGAGATCACAAATGAAGCGACGCGAATTCATGGGGGCAGCGATCGTTGGTGGCGGAGCATTGCTTACACAGAATGCCCAACCAGCATGGGGGCGATGGCTTTCATTAGTGTCGACCGCTCAATCAACTGATTCGAGAATAGAAATATTGACGAATGAGCCAGTTGGGACGATTGCGCCGGAGATCTACGGTCACTTCGTCGAACATCTTGGTGCCGTTGTTTACGACGGCATCTGGGTTGGTGAGAATTCAAAGATCCCCAACATAGGTGGAATTCGCAAAGCATTGGTGGATGCGTTTGCGAAGGTCAAACCCGGCGTGGTGCGTTGGCCCGGCGGTTGTTTCGCCGATAGCTATGACTGGCGTGACGGTATTGGACCACGTGACAAGCGCCCGCGCCGATCAAATTTCTGGGTGGATGCTCCCGAATGGCCAAAAGGCGTAGCAGATGGACCATGGAAGTACGATACAAACGCGTTTGGTACCGACGACTTCCTGCGTTTTTGCAAACTGACTAATTCGCAACCTTACCTTGCCGCCAACCTCCGCAGCTTGTCGGCAAAGGACTTCTATCAATGGGTTGAATACTGTAATTCGCCTGCCGGAACCACCTCGTTAGGCGACATGAGATCTGATCGTAGTCCTGCGAACGTGAGGTTCTGGGGAATTGGAAACGAATCGTGGGGCTGTGGCGGAAACTTTACCCCGGAAGAGTATGCAGCAGAGTTTCGTCGCTTCACTGCCTGGGCTCCCCGGTACGGCGTCAACCTCGCCTTTGTTGGTGCCGGACCAAACGGTGGCGACCTTGATTGGACGCGCCGATTTTTCACCAAGCTTAATGAGCGCCGCGCGTTTGGATCGTTGTGGGGTTGGGCCATGCACCACTACTCATGGAACGTAAGTGGTGGACGCACAACCGACTGGTTTAAGGGCAAAGGCGATGCTGTCAATTACAACGAAGAAGAGTGGTACGAGTTATTGCATGAAGCAGATCGAATCGATGGGATGATTTCTGATTGCTGGAATGTGATGGGGGAACTGGATCGCACACATCAAGTGAAGCTTGTCGTTGATGAATGGGGCGCGTGGTACAAACCGGGCAGCGAAGTTTACAACACGCATTTACTTGGTCAGCAGTCAACCATTCGCGATGCGATCCTGGCAGGCCAGACTCTCGATACCTTCCATCGTCATGCAGACAAAGTTGGCATGGCGGCGATCGCGCAGCTCGTCAATTGTTTGCAATCGCTATTTCTTGCTCACGAAGACAAGTTTGTTTTGACGCCAACGTATCACGTGTTTGATATGTACTCAGTGCACCAGGGTAAGACCGCGTTACGAACCATGGTCTCATCGCCAAGGTTAAGCTACACGCGAAACGGAAAACCCGCGACGATGCGCGGACTCAATGGCTCAGCCTCGCTGGATGGAAAGCGCCTGGTCCTTACCGTTACAAATCCTGATTTGAAGGCACCACATGCAGCAGAAATTGTCGTGCGAGGTGCAGCAATCAAATCGGTGCAGGGAAGTAACCTCACGGCAAGTGAGATGAAAGCTCACAATAGTTTTGCCGACCCGAATGAAATACAACCGAAAGCAATTTCAGTTTCAATGACAGGTAATTCGCTCGTTTATAACTTCGCCCCCTCATCTGTTACACGGCTCGACGTGGAACTTATGTAAAACGAATTGGACCAATAGGACCTATAGGACCTATTCGCCTTTCATTACACAGATAAATCTTCAGTCCCAATCTGAAAGGAGATTTGTTATGCGACTCGTTACATCAGTCGTAGTCGTCCTATTCTGCTCATTCGCTGTTTGGGCGCAGAGCAACCAGGGCGGCATATCCGGAACCGTTTTTGATCCAAATGGCGCTGTTGTGCCGGGGGCCACTGTTGTCATTACCGATCTTGGTACACAAAGAACAACAACATTGACCACCTCCGAATCAGGAACCTATATAGCGAGGTCTCTTGAACCAGTTAGTTACAGCGTTAGAGTGGAAGCAAAAGGGTTCAAGAAAGCACTCATCGAGAGTGTGAAGGTCGACACCGCAACAGTTGCGACTGTAAACATCAATCTCGAGACCGGACAGGTTGGTGAAACTGTGACGATATCGTCCGAATCGTCTCTCATTAATACTGAGTCGGCGACCACGACTCAGACCGTTTCCGAACGACAGATACGCGACTTGCCCTTGAACAATAGAAGCGTTTTGGATCTGGCTGTCACGGCCCCAAATGTCACAGGAGATGCCGGCAGTGAGGATCCTGAAGTGACGTCGGGCCAACCGGTGCCCGGATTTAACTTGAATGTTAACGGTGGACGGTCGGGTAGCACGGCGATTCTCGCTGACGGTGTTAACAATACCGGCGTCGGCATCGCGCGCGCAGTGGTGAGCTTCACTCCGGAAACCGTTCAGGAGTTCACGGTCCAGAGCTCGGCGTACTCTGCCGAATATGGAAACACTGGTGGCGGCATCATCAACGCGACGACGAAGTCAGGAACCAATGACTTCAACGGAGTCGCGCTCTGGTATCACCGTAATCCGGTGACTAATGCAAAGAATTACACGATTGGCAACGGGCCCCGCACTGCAAACAACCGGCGCTACAACCAGGTTTCTCTTACTCTTGGTGGTCCTGTGTACCTGCCGCGGTTTGGAGAAGGTGGGCCGGCACTCTACGACGGTCATAACAAAACCTTCTTCTTCTTTGCTTACGAGCCACGTTGGTTACGCGACTTTGTGGACCAAACCACATTGCTTCCAACTGCAGCTGAACGCGCTGGCGACTTTCGGAACCTGGTACGAACGAGTAGCGGTTTGCTTCCACCTGATGTTGCCGCACGCTTCAACGCGGTAGTCGTTCCAAGTGCAAATATTTACCAGCAATTTCAGATAGTGAATGGCCGCTACGTGCCGATTGCGCTTGTAAATATTCCAGGTAGAACACCAGCTACCAGCTACCAGTTCTGTCAGTTTGGCGATTCGCGCGCCACGATCGTGAACGGACAACCGATGTGCACGCCAGAGGTTAACGCTCTTCCAAATGCAGCTCTGAATGTTATCCCTTCAGCATTCCTCGATCCGAAGGGGCCGGGGATCCTGCAATACATGCCGCCTCCGAGCAGTGACTATTTTCTGGACGGACAGGGTTTAATCCGCAACTACATCGTCCATCGTTTTGTTCAGCAAGACGAAACGCGATACACGCTGCGCTTGGACCACCAGATTACTTCAAACAACAAGATCAACTTCCGTTACTCCAAGACTCCAGCAGTTGGTGTGCGTGGATTTGGTAGTGATATCAACGGAAACAGTGCAGCTTACAGCGACGCCAAACAGTTTCTTATTGCTGACAATCACCTCTTCTCGCCAACTCTCGTTAACGACCTTCGGTTGAATTACACACGCGGTGTATTCAGTGAAGACTTTTCACCAGAATTTTCAATCCAGGGCGGTCGCAATTTAGCCACAGAACTTGGGTTACCGAGTCTGACTTCGGGTGGAATGCCGCTGTTTCAGATTAGTGGAGACGGGCTGACCAACGCATTTGCTGACGTTGGGTCTTCGGGTTCGACAAATAACTTCAACGTTGAAGAGCGGTTCAACATCAACGATGTCGTCTACTGGTCGCAGGGCAACATGAGTTGGAAGTTTGGTGTTGATCTTAATCTCGCCAGACTCAACGTCATACCATTCTTTGGTGCTTCCGGTGGTCGTTGGGAATTCCGCACCGTTAATACCAGCAGCAATCGATCGACGACCGCAGCTAATGGCGGGTCAAACCTGGCGAGCTTGTTGATCGGTGTGCCGAACGTCGTTCAGTTCCGACCACTGCTTCTTAACTATGACTATCGTTGGAAAGCGGGGGCTGCATTCGTCCAAAACGATTGGCGGATCAAACCGAATCTATCGCTGAACCTGGGGCTGCGCTATACGCTCCAGTATCCACGCACTGAGAAGAATGATTTGCAAGGTGTGTTTCGGCCGGATTTAGCCCAGACCGCAACACTCACTCAGGCTCAAAGAGTGGCTACTGCTATCGGTCTTGGTTTACTGCCGACTGGTTCGCCGCCAACCAGCACGGTTCCGTCGGTGGTGCCGACAACGGTGTCGATTCCACCCTTTGCTTTTTCCGGACAAGGCGGACGATCACGTTATCTGACGCCAGTTGATTACATGGGATTTGAACCACGCTTCGGTTTTGCGTGGAGTCCCAAATACAAATGGGCCGAAGATCGTTCGTTGGTGATTCGCGGTGGCTATGGCATTTCCCATGCAACCCTAACCGGTAACAATAGGCTTCCCAATCCGGACTTCGGTAATTTCGTTGGCGTCAGTACAGTTGTGAATGGATCATCGGGAACTGCAGACACTACTCAGCCGGTTCGACTGAGTGGAAACACGCCTTTCACTAGTGGCACTCCGATTAACGCTGCACTAGGGACTACATCGGATGGATTAGTGTTTGCAAATAGCCTGGGCACGCCGGGATTTGCCATCAACATCGAAGGCAGCGAAAAGGTTCCGTACGTTCAGAACTGGAACGTTTCGTTGCAATTCGAGGTCATGAAGAACTTCGTGGTGGAACTGGCTTACGTGGGTAATAAGGGTACTCACCTTTATATGCCTTTGGTGAACATCAATCCGAAGGACATCGACTTTGTCGAGTCTCTTGAGGCTCAGAATCTTTCCTCTGAGGCCACATTCAATGATCCACTAGGCCGCAGAAATCTCTTAGGTGCGGTTGTCGCAATTCAGCGCAACAGTGTTATCAGCCCTTACTTTGGGTTCAATAACCTGCTCCGCTATTTTGATCCTTCTGCAAACAGCATCCGGCACGCGGGATATATTGATGTCCGGCGTCGCGTTAGCCGCGGTATTACCTTCACGGCCAACTACACGTTCGGTAAGTCAATCGATGACGCGTCAGACTCGAGTCCGGACACGAGGACACTAACGACGCCGACGACTCTGGGTCAGTCAGTTTCGTATGGCGTCCCACGTGCGTTCGACCGATCGATATCGACCTTTGATATCAAGCACAACTTCACAGCTACTGCACTTTATGATTTGCCATTTGGTAAGGGGCGTCAGTTCCTCACGAATGCTAATTCATTAGTGGAAGGAGCGTTGGGAGGCTGGTCGCTGTCGAGCATTGTTCGCCTGCAAGGGGGACAACCCTTTGTTCCGATCATCACCGACACCAATCGACTTGGTGGAACTAATCGGGCGATTCGTCTGGACATTGTTCCTGGTGTTCCGATAGAGAATCCACGCTACTCTGCGGGCAATTGTTCGGTCGGCGCCGCTTGTGAGCCCTTCATCAATCCAGCGGCATTTATGCGACCAGCGAAAGGCTCTCTCGGTAATGCGCCAAGAACACTGGACATTCGTGCTCCTTTGCAAGAGTACTTTGATTTCTCAATTCAGAAGGACTTCCCATTTCCATTCAGCAATGACAGCAAACGCCGAATCAACTTCCGAGTTGATTTGATTAATGCTTTCAATCACCCGAATTTCCGTTTCAACAGCACGGGTAATACGCCACCAGGATTCGGCACCTTACCCAACGAAGCCAATTTAGCTCAGGCTGACATCAACGCCTGGAACACCTTTGCTCCAGGACGAAATGCCAACCTGACTCAGGTCAACAATCTGATTGCAGGTGCTCGTTTGCCATCGGGCGGACTACCACTCGACTTCTTCCGAGTTTCAATTCCGGAAGGATTCGCAACTACCAACCCGAATGCATTCGACATTACAACGCTCCAGGGCTTGAAGCTCTATCGTTTGCGACAGTCTTACGATACGAACTTCGGTACGCTTGGCGCGTTTACACCCTACTTCCCGCGCTACGTTCAGTTTGGTATCAGGGTGTTCTTCTAAAGGTAAGCTTGGCACTGGGCGGGGTTGAGACCCTGTAAGGATCGTTGGAAAAAAACTTAACCACGAAGACGCAAAGACACTAAGACACAAATCTCAATTTGTTGCAGAGATAGTGTCTTAGAGCCTTCGTGTCTTAGAGGTTAATTTCTTCGATGCAATTCTTACATGGGTCGTTATTGCGCTGAGGTGCTGACTATTTTAAGTGCGATTATGGAGACGAGAACCTTGGCTGCTAAACGTTGGCTGCTAACTGTTTTGTTATTTGCAGTTGCCTTTGCTCCTGTTAGATCTCTGTCCGGAGCGCCAATTGATGATCTGCAACGGTCATTTCAAACACCGCCAGACGACTCACGAATCATGATGCGTTGGTGGTGGTTTGGCCCAGCTGTTACCAAAGCCGAGCTTGAGCGCGAGATGCGCCTGATGAAAGAAGGTGGCATTGGCGGATTTGAAGTACAGCCTGTTTATCCGTTAGTTCTGGACAATCCAGCGGCTGGAATCAAAACCTTCCCGTTTCTTTCTGACGAGTTTCTCGACGCTCTTCGTTTTACCTCAACTAAAGCTCGTGAGTTAGGACTGAGGTTTGACCTAACTTTGGGAAGCGGCTGGCCGTTTGGTGGTCCAACCGTATCGATCGACCATGCTGCCGGTCGTTTGCGTTACGAGCATGTGAAGGTCGACGCAAACACTCGCTTTGTAAAAGTTCCTGCAGTTGGTGCAGGTGAGAAGTTCATAGCCGCATTTCTCGCTCGCAATGAAGGAAGCTCTTTTGCTCCGGATAGCATTCACGAACTAACGAATATCAAGGATGGGATTATTGAACTGAGCAATCTACCTGCCGGTTCTCACGAAGTTCTGTTCTTTATCTCAAGTCGTACCGGGATGCAGGTCAAAAGGCCTGCTGTTGGTGCCGAAGGTTTCGTCCTCGATCATATGAATCGAGCAGCGACTGATTCGTATTTAAAGACAGTTGGTGACCGGTTGTTTCAGGCCTTTGGAAGTGGTGCACAGCCTTACTCTGTGTTTTGTGACAGTCTTGAAGCTTATAACTCCGACTGGAGCAGCGACTTTCTCGAAGAGTTTCAGCGCCGCCGCGGTTACGATTTGAAACCCCATCTGCCAGCGTTAGTTAATGACATGGGAGAAACGACAAGAGGCTTACGTCGGGATTGGGGACGAACTCAATACGAATTATTGAACGAACGCTTTCTTGCACCGATGCAGGAGTGGTCGAAACGAAACCAAACTAAGTTCCGTGTCCAGGATTATGGTGTTCCGGCAGCGGCCATCTCAAGTAACGCGTTCGCAGATATTCCGGATGGTGAAGGTGCGCAGTGGAAAGTTGTACGAGCTGCGCGCTGGGCTTCTTCGGCGAGTCATCTTTACGATCGACCAATCGCGTCGTCTGAAACATGGACATGGTTGCATTCACCTTCGTTCCGTGCCACACCGCTTGACGTTAAGGCGGAAGCCGACATTCATTTCCTACAGGGAATTAATCAACTGATCGGACATGGTTGGCCGTACACCGCACCTGGAGTCGAGTATCCAGGCTGGCGGTTTTATGCCGCGGGCGTGTTCAACGATAAGAATCCCTGGTGGATTGTGATGCCCGATCTGGCGAAGTACCTGCAGCGGGTTAGTTACTTGATGCGCCAGGGACAGCCCGCAAACGACATTGCTCTTTATTTGCCGAATGATGATGGTTGGGCCCATATGGCTC
>JBKPQV010000308.1:0-4771 GCA_046734235.1 Acidobacteriota bacterium | reverse complement strand
CCGCGTGCCCGTCGACCTACACGAATTTCTCGAATGAAACGTGATCTTTAAGGCGGGCACGCGGGGACGCGTGCGCTCCCAGGACCAGAGTGCCTCTTGATGCGCAATGGGTTACTAAAGGCGAGAACTTCAAAGCGCAACTTAACAAAGAGGCCCGCTCACGGCGGGTACGCCCCTAACGCTTATTGAGCTGAAGCAGTGGATGATTTCGCGAGAGCATCCTGAATTGCCTTGAGCAGTTGTCGGCCGGTTGGACCATCAGCATCGAACGGATGAATCTCGCTGGTCTCACCTATAGGCAATGTCAAATTCTGGCAATGGAAACAGATGGTCGGTCCAACCAAAAGTTTCTCTTGGGAAAAAGCCTTACCAAATATGCCGGTGAGAAACAGCCTGCACCAACCCCGCTATTCAAATTGCGCCAAAGTGCCACAAATCTTTCGGCTTCCGAATCCTTCAACGTTACCGTTTTGATGACCTTCGTTTCAAAACCTTTGGAGTCAACGGTTCGGCCAAAACGAACCTCATTAATTTCGACACGATCTACCTCGCCAAGGGAACGAGTATATTTATAGAGAAGACTTTCCTTGTCGGGAACCCAACCTGATTCACCACCTGTTACCCTTCGCTGCTGCGGTTTCTTGCGGCCTTGAAAACCTAAGCTTGCGCCTGGGAGAACCAGCGCGATTGTTAATCCTAAGAGTATTAATTTCAGCATTGTACGTTTTCTTCAGCAGCCCAACGCTTTCCCTTTCGCGGCTCGCCCACGCAACTCCACCCAAGAAACTGCTTATGGTGAGTCCACTCCGAGCGTTTGTTCGGCCGCCATCGCGAGCATACCTAGTAACTCGTGGGAACTGAGCACAGTCGCAAAGCGTGGAAAGACTTTCTCAATCAAGCAGGCGTGGACAACTGAGTCCAGGTCCGCACAGCAGTCTTTCACGATAAAGAGTCGGTAGTCTGCGTCGGCGGCAGCAAGTGTCGTCGAGAGCACCACTCCGCTGGTAGCGATGCCGAACAGCACCAGAGTGTCGATATCCTTGGCGCGCAACAGCAATTCGAGATCGGTTCCAGCAAACGCATTAATGCGACTCTTCGTTACAACCAGATCGTCCTCATGTGGGGCCACCGCTGGGTGGATTGAACCGGAGGAGCCCGCAAAGAGTTGTTGATGGCTCGGCGATGCTTTGAGCTCGCTCAAGAGCATGTTTCGTTGGTGAATCTCAGGTAGGCCCGGTCGGAAACCAACCTTGACGTGAACGAGCGTCAACCCCGCAGCGCGCGCACGTTTAAGAAGTGTCCCAGCGCGTGTGACGAGGTCGCCATCCGGTGCATAAACCGAGACAATGCCTGACTGAAGATCCATGCTCAGTATGGCGGAGTGTATGGGATCAAACGAAGTCGATGCCAAACGTTCTTCTCCGTATTTTCGCTACGCTGATCAGCCGCCGAACACCGCGTTTGAGCGGCTCGTCCACGCAACTTACATCGGCGTTGGGACCGTCGTGAATGAAGCCGCCGAATGCCTGCGCTAGGCGGCACGGTCAACTCATTCAACTTCCATTTCAACAACTACTGTTAACTAACAGTCAACCGCGTCTGCTTCAAACGGTTGTTAGCCACCGCGGTGCACAAAGCGAATGCTATTACCATCTGGATCAGTGACGTACATTTCCCGATTGCCCCAGCTTTGATCAGTAGGTTCGAGATCGATGACGACACCCTTGGCCTTCAGTTCTTTATGCAGTGCATCCACATCTTCGACGCCAAGAAAGACTACTCCGCCCGCCACTCCATCACCAGAAAAAGATGAAACATGCACCTCAACGTTGTCACGCGTCAGTCCCATGTAACAAGGATCGGCGCCACCAAACGGTCGATAGGCAAAAGTTTGCGCAAAACCGAGACGGTCGCAATAAAACTCTTCCGCGGCGGCCGAACTGACCGCATGCAGAACGGGAATAGCAAATTTGAACATTACATAACCTCAGAAGGCGGCCCCCCGCGGGTTCGGTGCGGCGACATTTAGAAGACAGTAGTGCAAGACGCTGCGTTGCTGCACGCAGCGGGGAGGCCGCCTATTTCTACGGTAGCCGTTAATCCATTCATATCATCCGGCCTTTCAACAGCAATCGAAGATGTACCCTGACCCGATTTTATTTTGCCGCGCGAAATACTCCACTTGTAAGTAATCTTCTGACTGGGTTCGAGACCAGAGATATGAGCTGAGTAGGTCACTATCTTTGGCGACATGTCGTCAGGGCAGGAAACGCTGATCGTAGGACATTCAATATTCAGAGCAGCCGCGGACTTCCGGGATTCCACCTGCTGTGCCAAAAGGCCAGCACTACATGCTGAACCAAAAGTTAGGATAACTAACAAAAAGTTTACGTACATAGCACGAGTTTCGTGTCTAGTTCGTGTGCCTTGGTGGATCGTCTTAGTTTGGAACAAGTCGACCTGAAAACGGAAACTCATTTCCCTCTAGTATTATCGGAAGAATCGCACTTGAGAATGCCGACTGGCATACGGTAGTCGCTGAAGCCAGATAGGCGTTGCCAACGATACATCACGGATAGAAGGTTATAACTTTGTTCACCGGCTTTGTTGAGCAGTTCGCCAAACTCATCGGCACCCCCTTCAGTCGGGAAAACGATTTTGTATGTGTCGGGGTCGCTATCGGCAACCAAACTCCGCTTGACCTCGCCCTGATCTCTTGAGAGAAGTAGATCAGCAGAGCCCAATGCGCTCGTTGACCAGACTCCCACAAGGGGCTCGCCTCCGGATTGCCTCCGCCTCAACTGAGGTATTTCGCTTCATCTGACCCAAAGCATCAGTCACTACCAAAGCCAACAGTGCCAAAGCGGTGATTAATCGGTTCATACAAGACTTCCATCCATTTAGAAGATTGATAAAGTGGAAAGATAATCCTTCAGCAAACCCACGTCTGTCAAAATCCAGTAGCAGCTCAATGCTGTGCTTGAGCCGCTCGACCTGCGCAACTTAAGAGAGATGCTACGACTCGTCTGACGCTAGCGTGGGCGGCCACGCGCCCATCCGCTGCCGCAACGCAACGATTTTGCCAAGGTGATATGCGTTATGTACCGCGACACTGTTCAGCTCGTCGGCCATTGTCAGACCCGGCTCTAACTCGTGTGTCAACCGCTCAGGCGTATGACCAAACGCAGCCGCAGCCCGAGCGCCGTCCAGGAACACTCGCACCAAGTCGTGCCATTGTTGCTCGTTCTCCGGCGCCGCGCTCGGGTACCTGTCGCCGTCGGGGTCGCCCGACGCGACGACACTCTGCTGGTACGCCACAACGTGCCACAGCTCCTCGTAGATCGAGTGCGACGCGCCGTCCGGGCGCAGCGTGACTTGCTCGAGCGTTAGCCCGGACAGGAGGTGGTCTCGCGCGGGGAACTCGCCGACTAGAAACAGGTGTTCCAGGTTATTCATCACGTAGCTCACTTTCTCCTTATCTTAGTCCTTGCGACACGGCAGCCGCCTAACGTTGCGCTTGACCGGACCGCCAAAGAAACTAAAGAAGCTTTTGCAAAAGTCTTTGCCGCGGAGCTGCCTAAGCAAGAGCCCAGGGTGAAGCGAAGCGGAACCCTGGGTAAGAGGCGGTCGCTTATGCGTCCTGAAAGGACGCGAGCAAATTAACCCGCGCTCAGTTGCAGCGGTAAACCCTTCTAATTGATAAATAGCGCGGTTCGGATTTGGAAACCGGCGCCGAGCTCGCGTCCTTTCAGGACGCTCATAATAGCCACTCCTACCCAGGGTTCCGCTGCGCTCCACCCTGGGCTTTATGCTTAGGCCGCTCCGCGGCAAGGACTTTTGCAAGAGGCTCGAAAGAAAGAAGCCCGATTACGTCGAGTCCGGTCAAAGCGCGCTTGTTCGGTTGCGGTTTCACGGAAATGCTTTTCATCAACAAAGACGACCTGATAGCCAAAATGAAAGATAAGACCCCACCAATCCGATAATTGAAAAAACCACTCCTGCGCAGGCTACTAAAACGTTTGCAACGGCATCGCCAATAGGTCCTTTCCTGATTCGTCTTGGCAATGGCAATCTGTTGTAACCACTGGTTAGCTTTCTGCCTGTCCTGGTGAGACTAAGCAAGAGCATTATCGAACCTGGAACTAAGAAGCTCAAAGCGACGCCGAAGCATTCATTCATTGAATTACAAATCCAAAATCAAAACAATCCAAAAGGCTGACACTAAACTTATGTAGGAACGTGAAAGCAATCCAACGCTGCGCTTGAACGGCTCGCCCATGCAACTTGAATAGGCTATCGCCTGGACCACATCGTCGACCTGGTGCCAAATTATCATCGCTTACGAAGCCCGACGGCTCGCTACCGGTGGCCCTGCCGGAGCTTCGGGGTCGTTCTGGGCGGATGCCGGTGATGGGTCGCCTGCTCGTAGCTGTATGCGAGCCTTATTAGTGTCGACTCTTCCCATGCCCGCGCGAAGAAGGTCACACCGGCCGGTAACAACCCCTTGCGCGTGTAGCCCATCGGGACGTTGATGGCGGGGAAGCCCGAGGTCGGCGAAAAAACCTGACTGTTATCGCCGTGCGGCGTGTTCAGGTCACCGATGAGCCGTGGCGGGTTGCTCCAGGTTGGATAGACGAATGCGTCCAGCTTGAGGTCGTCCATCGTCTTCTTAACCGCTGCACCGAAGGCCTTGCGATACGCCATCTCAGCCTTACACGCGTCGCTATCAGGACCTTGCGGCGTCGACTGTTGTGCCCGTTCCAGCCGCAAT
>JBKPQV010000307.1:0-7003 GCA_046734235.1 Acidobacteriota bacterium | reverse complement strand
CATCGCTTCCATTGGTTTGAAATTAGGCTTATTCTTTTCGCGGTCAATCCCACTTATCGAGGTGAAATAATATGCATCGCCTGATTAGCGCGTTTGTAATGGTTTCGCTCGGAATCGTCGCTGCGGGTCCAATCGCGGCACAAGCACCAAAGGTCAAGGAGTCGATGATTGTCACGACCGATTGGCTCGCAAAACATCTTAATGACGATAACCTGGTCCTACTCCAGGTTGGAGAAAAAGATGAATATACCGCCTCGCATATTCCACGTGCACAGTTTGTTCAGATCGCAGATATTTCCACTCCACGTGGCCAGGGTCTGACGCTGGAAATGCCTCCGGTTGAACAACTCAAAGCGAATTTCGAAAAGCTTGGGGTCTCAGATAATTCTCGTATTGTGATCTATTTTGGAAAGGATTGGATTACACCGACTGCTCGCGTATTTTTCACATTGGATTATCTCGGTTTTGGCGACCGAACGTCGATCCTTGACGGAGGATTTCCAGCGTGGCGTACGGAAGGTAAACCAGTCACCAGCGATATAGTCGAACCAAAGAAAGGAACGCTCACTCCTCGAGCTAATGCCAAGTTGATCGTCGATGCGATGTGGGTAAAAGAGAATCTGAATAATGCCAATGTGAAAATCCTGGATGCCCGAGCGTCACAGTTTTACACAGGCGCGGAGCAAGGTCGGATGCCAAGAGGGGGGCATATCCCTCATGCGCGCAGTATCCCGTTTTCGACTTTGGTCGAGGAAGGCACGATCAAGTTCAAGTCAGCCGCAGCACTGGCTGAACTGTTCAACCAAGCTGACGTGAAACCTAATACCAGCGTTGCGACTTACTGTCATATCGGTCAACAGGCAAGTTTGCTTTACTTCGTCGCGAGATATCTCGGCTACGACGCGCACGTTTATGATGGATCGTTTGAGGATTGGAGCAACCGAAGCGAATTGCCAGTGGAAAAGAGTGCGCAAGTGAAACAATAATCCTTTAGTTCTTCTCTGTGTCTCTGTGTTCTCTGTGTCTCTGTGTTAAATGAGACATACCGATCTACGAAGTCGCGATTCAACACAGAGACACAGAGAAAGCCTAGGACGAAGCAAATTTCAAAATCTCATCCATCGCCGCTTCATAAATCTCTTCCTGGGTCTTTCCAAATTTCTTCGGCGCTTTGAACGAGTGATCGCCGCCCTCAATCGCATAGAGCTTAGCTGGCAGCTTTAATTTCTTGATGAACGGTTTGATTTCATCACTTGTGCCCAACGAGTCCCGCGTCCCCTGAACAAACAGCATCGACATCTTGATGTGCGGCAGATGATCAACTCTTAACTTTGCCGGATTGCCAGGCGGATGCAATGGATAACCCAAAAAGACAAGCCCATTAATTTGAGAGGCCAAAGCTTCCTTCTTATCGCAGGCTTCAGCGGCGACCTGTGACGCAATGCGCCCACCCATCGACTTCCCACCAATTAACAACCGATTTCCTTGTAGCTTCTTGTGATTCAACGCGGCTTCAATTACCGCGCGAAAACACGACTCTAACTTGGCCTTTGCATCAGGCACGCCCTTTCCAAGTTCTGTGTAAATAAAATTAAAGGTCATCGCATCGAAGCCGCGCTCTGCCAGGCCATTCGCGAACAATCGCATGAACCCACTCATTTGGTTTGCGCCGGCGCCGTGACCAAGGATGATCGTCACCCCCAACCGATTCTTTTTTGCAGCTGGATAGAGTAATGCGGTAACGGAGTCGTTGTCGTTAGCTTTAACGGTAAGTTTTAATGGTTCGTTTGTCATGGTTTCGCTTCTTTATCCTAAATCCCCCACACGGCAGTGTGGGGATCGTTCAAGTCCTTTCTACAAAGAACGCTGTGATTTGTAGGCTGCGAATCCCCCACACGGCAGTGTGGGGATCGTTCAAGTTCGGTCTATTCATTTGAACCTCGCATTGCAATCTGAAATCGAGTAGCGAATAAATAGTATGGACTTGAACAATCCCCACACTGCCGTGTGGGGTATTTACTTTGTTAGACCCATGAGTTGTCCGTAGAAAGGACTTGAACGATCCCCACACTGCCGTGTGGGGGATTTATTTGTTCAATGGCCTTCTCATTTCTAAACATAAACCCGGGGCACGCGTTGCCCGACTCCGCAAGTTACTTCATACGATAAAGTGCCCACTATTCGCGCCATGTCTTCAGCGGTAATGGCGATCTCCGTATTTACCTTGTCGACACCAAGCAGAGTTACCTGATCATTCAGTTGCACATCAGGAATATTCGTCACATCAATCAAGGTTAAATCCATCGACACACGACCAACTACAGGCGCGTATGCGCCGCGAACAATCACTCTCCCGCGGTTGGAAAGCCCGCGCATGTAGCCATCGTGATAACCAACTGGCAAAGTTGCAATCAACGTCTTGCGCGACGCCTCAAAAGTGCATCCATAACCAATCGTTTCACCTTGAGGCACCCACTTCAATAAACTGATTCTGGAATGGAGCGACATCACCGATCTCAACCCGCCGTCGGAAACAGACACGGGAAGGACGTCGCGCCAAAGACCATATAAGACTCCGCCTGGTCTAACCATGTTGCCCCACGATTCACGATAGGCGTAGATGCCTGCAGAGTTGGCGAGATGAAGGTAAGTAGGTCGATACCCGTTTTCATAGAAGAGCGCAGCCGCTTCATCAAAGCGCCGGATTTGTATCTGCGTCAACGGCTGACATGACGAATCGTCCGCAGCCGCAAAATGGGTCATCAAACCATCCACGCGAATGTTCTTGAAATCTTTCAAGGTGCCAATAAACTCCGGCAACTGATCACGGCGCACTCCCAATCGTCCCATGCCCGTATCGACTTTGACGTGCACGTCAGCCACCACCCCTGCATCACGCGCCGCTTGATCGAGTGCGGCAATCATATCTGTCCGATAGACAACAGGTGTGAGTCGCTGTTGAATACATGCGGACGCCTGACCTTCCCAGAATCCTCCCAACGCCAGGATTGGCTGGCCGATACCGGCGGCGCGTAACTCGATACCCTCTTCAGGCAAGGCAACGCCAAACCATTCGGCTCCTTCTTTCACAAGGCGTCGAGCGCACTGGACTGAACCATGGCCATACGCGTTGGCTTTCACTACTGCCATCACCTTTGCATTAGTTCCTACGCGCTCTTTGATGATATTGAAATTAGAAGCAAGACTGTTTAGATCAATTTCTGCCCAGGTAGGACGTTGCGAATTATGTGCGTACCGATCAGTCAACGATGACATCTAAAAATAAGCTCCCGTAAAATAGTTTCGGGGTAGGATACAGTAGATATTGCTGATTGTTGATTGCTGATTGCTGATTTTGTTCAGGGAAGCCGTTGTTTGAGGGGAAGAACTCAACCACAAATGCACAAAGACACTAAGACACAAATTGCGATTCGTAAAAATGAGCAATCGGCAACCGTCAATGGGCAAATTGTGCCTTTGTGTCTTCGTGTCTTGGTGTTTAGATTCTGTGCGTTAACTATTATTGCCTTTTTTGGCATCTCTCATTCAGTAGTTGCGACGCCATGCGCGAAAACAACTGTTCAGCAAGACGCATGGGTGCAGCGAAGTGTGGATACGTTAGTTCGACGGGCCCGCGCAGCTTACGAAGAAGAAAGTGCCGAAAAATCTTATGTGCGCACCCTGCGCGCAATTGCCAACACGGTCAAGCAATGCAAGTTCACTGACAATGCCGGCTTCATCACACGGTATCCGGACTTCTTCGAATACATTCGCATTCTCTCACTCGCGCAAGAACCGGATCATGAACTAGGTTTTGAAGTCGCGGACGGCGTCTACTTCGCCGAGACAAAACCTTTTGTGACAGTGCCAGATTTTCTTCTTACGAAGGAATTTCTTCAAGCAGTGAAAAAGTGGGAGACTCTTCCGAAAGCAAAAACTCTACTGCGCGCGTTGAACGAAACGCGGTCGGCGGAAGATCAACTTCTCTTTTTCAGTTTTGAGTCGCGGCATCTTGGCACACCGGACAATGACTTCAGCTACCGCCGCTTGCTAATTGTGGTGCCTGGTAAACCAGCCGAACACATTCCAGAAAAATGGGTGCAATTTGGAATTGCAGATCCTGGTAAACGCGTGGCGGTGCGAAATCTTTCTGTGGTGGCCGCAGTACCTGGTCCGGAAAATACGACCAACACTTATTTTAAAGACTATTTTCGAACTTACCGTCGCGACGGCTCAGTCATCGTAAAAGGGCGTTGGGAGTTGGGGCATGGTGATGACAACTGCGTGAAGTGCCACAAGAGCGGCGTACTTCCAATCTTCCCAGTTGATGGCAGCGTCAGTGAAGACGAGAAGGCAGTCGTTGAGTTGGTCAATCGGAAATTCCTCAACTACGCCGCACCTCGCTTTGGAGGATACCTGGATGCGTCGAAGCTGGGTCCGGGACTCGGCTCACATCAGCAGCCTGCGGCAAGTTGTTCTTCGTGTCACCAACCAAGTGGACTCGGCTCGCTCAACTGGCCCATGGATTCGGTATTGATCAGTTCGTTTGTTGAAGGTGGAAGAATGCCAATGGGCTCAAACCTCAAGAGTGGGGAAAGCACCAAACTCTATTTGCAGTTAATTGAAGACTATTTTTCTGTGGACAAAGAGCGCCCTGGGATTTTGAAGAAGTGGTTATTGGGCCGATAAGAACCTTAACCACAAAGGGCACAAAGACACTAAGACACAAAAGAAAAACAAGTTTAAGAAACTCGTTTGTGTCTTCGTGGTTAACAATGCCTGAGTAGGCTTACCAAACTTCACATCTCGTCTCCGGCGGTCGAACCATCGCCTGACCGGCTTTACATTGAAATGCTTGCTGAAACTCAGGCAGGTTTGACACTGGACCAATGACGCGATATTTCGCAACCGGATGCGGATCATTCTGGACCATCAACCTCGCAAACTCCGGACGTACGGCGTCACCACGAAATTGTCCCCAGGCAATGAAGAACTGCTGGTCTGGTGTAAAACCATCGATCGTTGGTAATGGCGGTTTATCTCGTTGGGAAATCTTAAAGGCTCTGTAGGCGATCTTCGCGCCCGCTAAATCACCGATGCTTTCCCCCAGCACCAGCCGCCCATTGTGGTGGATATTCGGCTCGATGAAATAACCCTCAAACTGGTTTACTACACAATCACCCTTCGCTTGAAACTTCTTCAAGTCTTCTTCAGTCCACCAGTTATGCAAACGACCTTGAGCGTCAAACTGTGCTCCCTGATCATCAAAGCCATGGCTGATCTCATGACCGATCACTACTCCAATCGCTCCATAATTGACCGCGTCGTTGGCCATTATGTCGAAAGCAGGAGGCTGAAGTATGCCTGCGGGAAACACGATCTCATTCAGTAACGGATTGTAGTAGGCGTCGGAGGTCGGCGGCGTCATCCCCCAGAGGCCGCGATCGACCGGCTTGCCAATTCTTGCAAGTCCGTCACGAGCATTAAATTCAGTTGCGGCTAATATGTTGTTCCAAAACGAAGCTCGTGTGATGGCGACGCTTGAATAATCTTTCCACTTGTCTGGATAACCAATCTTCGGATTGAACGTAGATAACTTCTCCAAAGCGCGCTGCTTCGTCTCAGGACTCATCCAATCGAGACCTTCGATTGATTCCTTCATCGCCAAACGCAGATTCTTTACCATCTCCTGCATGCGTGCTTTGGCCTCCGGCGGAAAATATTTCTCCACATACTTTTTGCCCAGCGCTTCGCCAAGTAGACTGTCAGTAAGTTCGACACAACGCTTCCAACGAGGCTTCTGTTCTTTCGCGCCACTCAACGACGAGGTAAAAGCAAAATCTTCATCGACAAACGCCGACGATAGTGAGCTAGCGGCATTGTCAAGCAATTGCCATTTAAGGTAGGTCTTCCAATCCGCTACCGGAGTGGCGGTCAGCTGCCGGTTAAACTCTTCCATGAACTTTGGCTGACTGACGTTCAAGGTCCCCGGACCTACGCCAAGCTTCTTGTAGTAGTTGGTCCAATTAAAGTCTGGGGTCAACTTTTGCAATTCCGCCAACTCCATCTTGTGGTCGGTGTTTTTCGGAGTGCGCAAAGCAACGCGATCAAGCATGTTTTCTGCAAATTGCTTCTCCATCCGAAAGACCGTGTCGGCTGCAGCCTTTGCGTCTGCCTCAGACGAACCTGCCAGCACAAACATCTTTGCAACGTGAGCCAGATATTTGTCGCGTGCCTGCTGAAAGCGAGGGTCGGGCTTCATGTAGTAATCGCGATCCGGAAGGCTGATACCTCCAGCACCAACCTGAGCAATCACATCGTTGGGATTTCGTGTGTCTGGGCCACCACCAAAACCAAAAGGGGCCGCGGTGCCATAAGTGCGAAAGCGCGTAATCATCGCCTGGAGGTCGCCATTTGTCTGAATGCGATCAATATCAGCGAGGATCGGTTCAATCGGTTTCACACCGAGTCGATTTGCCTGGGCTTCGTCCATACAAGAGCTGTAGAAATCGCCAGTAATTTGTTCTACGCTGCCTTTCGGACTTTTCTTCGCTGCTGCCTCTTCAAGAATGTCACGCAGCTTGTCTTTGGTAGTCTCTCCAGCGGCCCAACGGCGACTCCAACGCGGCATTGACGCTGGGATTGGATTGGCAGCACGCCAGCCGCCATTGGCAAACTCGAAGAAGTCGTCGCAGGCCGACACGTTTCGATTGAGGTCGGCAACCTGAATTCCATGCAGGGTTGGTTTTTGCATGAACGCTGCTAAAGAAAGAGTTAGGAGCAGGAGAAATATCCGCATAGAAGATTCACCTCTCTATAGTGTCAGGTAGATACTTTTGGTGGTGACTAATTAGAACACAAATAAGATTGACGGGAAACAGCCTTGCACAAAAGTCTGATACCACTTCTTCAGTCCTGACCACTCGGGATGGAGTCTCAGTTTCGCGCTAGGGTACCGCTTTCTACGTCTATAGCGAGAAGTTGAAACTCCACGATGCTGAAG
>JBKPQV010000306.1:0-10267 GCA_046734235.1 Acidobacteriota bacterium | reverse complement strand
AAGAGACAGTCGTTGTACTGCCGATTCGTCATCTTGCCAGAATCAACTAAGTCCTTGTGCATCGCGTATTGCTGAAGTCCGCCAATCAGATACGCGATTTGATAGAGGGGACCGTAGCTCCCATCAAACGAACGTCGAACTTCAGCAGTAGCGTTGTCTCGTTCGTGGCCCACCTTATTAACTAAAAGATCGATACATTCCTGTGGTGTCATTTTTTCGAGGTGAAAACTCATTGAGAAGATGATGCGGGCACAACGATGCATCCGCCAAAAAAGCATGCCAATCTTTTCCTCCGGCTTCTTCGCAAAGTTCAAATCCCAAAGTAGTAACTCCCAGTAAAGCGCGTTACCTTCGGACCAGAAAGGCGTACCAAAGATTGTGCGATAGGGTTTGTTCCTGGCTGCCATAAACCCTTGCAGATGGTGTCCGGGGATCAGTTCATGATGGACGGTTGCGCGAGAGAAATAAGGATTATTGCCCCGCATGCTCATCATCTTCTGTTCCTGGGCCATCGTATTTGTTGGATACGAAACCAAAATTGTTTCGCCGCCAAGGAAGAATGGACTGACGAGTTGTCGCTCAGGCGTCATCATTTCCATGCGCCAGGTGTCTTTGGCGAGTTGGGGAACAGTCACGAGGTTGTTGTCTTCGACAAACTTGATAGCTTCAAGAGCGAGATCGCGAATCATCTGAGGTTGTTTGCCTGGTTCGACGTAACTGTTCTTCACGTGTTCGAGCGCTTTATGCCAATCGTCGCCATAACCTAACTCACGCGATGCTTTCTTCATTTCGTTTTCGCACCAGGCCATTTCTTTTTCGCCAATCGCGATAATCTCATCTGGTGTGTAGGGGATCATCTCAGAACGTAATTCACTGATTAGGGCTTCACGGCCAATAGGATCCCCGACGATGTCGCTGGCATCGCCTGGTCGGGCAGCAGCGCTGGTTGGCCTTTGGAATCCGCCACCACCCTGTCCTCCTCCCTGGCCTCCACCTCCGCCTGGGCCACCGCCGGCTGGGCCACGATTTGGAGCGCCACCGCCTTGTGCTGGTGCACCACCAATTCCTACAACTCGTTCAGTCAGAAAAGCTCCATAGTTTGTTAATGACTGGTCGAGGGCTTTGTAAGGCTCCTCGTTCCACCACGTGAACACCGGATCGTAGCCGTTGTAGAACGTGTACCAATTTCGAAGTGTGCCCCTTAATCCGTTAATCGCACTTGCTCCTCGATTAGCGATAGTTTTCTTCACGCGAACTGGTTCGCCGCCTGTATCACCCCCGCGACTCTCTGGACGCAGGCCAAGTTCAACTGCACGTCTCCGTTCGTCTACCTGTTTCTTGAGATCGGTAAGTGTGGCTGCGATTTTCGCGGAATCGATTGGTTCCATTCGACGCCGAGTTTCTTCAAGGTCGATTATGGTTTTTGTGAATGGGACCAGCGGTTGAATCTCATCGAGCTGTTTTCCTTGAATATCCTGCTGGCGGAGTTCGTAGTCGAGATGGTTCTTAAAAAGGATGTAGTCGATTTTGCCGTCCTCGCTCATTGAGTCGAAATCCATCTTGAGCAGGGCAGCGAGCCATTCATTGTAGAGCTTCTTGAAACGTTCGCGCCGAGCTGGCGAAGTGGCAACCGGATAGGAGCGTTGAAGGCTGCCGCGATCAACTGTGTATCGTTCAATGGCAGCTCGCATCTCACTGACATTTGAGTCGATACCATCTGATGACTCTGGCGCGCTTGCCGGTTTGGGCTTCGATCCGTTAGTTCTGTTGTTTTGCGCCGGTGTTTGCACCGAAAGACAGGTAGTTAGGATAAGAATTGCGATGAGACTTGAGGTCAGATCTGGGGATGCAACGCGCATTGCTAGTCTCCTGAAGAATTAAATTGTTTGAGCGAAAACAGTGGAAAGCAAAGAGGCACATGCTACCCCAAAAACTGGAACAGATCATTGGTCATTTTCCATTTGACATTAATCATTTCCCATTTTTCCTGACCCTCCGGGCTGCCAGAGTGTCCGATATGCTTCAGCTTGTCGGTGAGTGACTTGAGCTTGACTGAGATCATGGCGCCTTCTGAGGACATTCCGACAAGCTAAAGTATATCGGACACTTCCTAACGACCCGGAGGGTCTGAAAAATGGGAAATGATTAATGTCAAATGAGAAATGACCAATAGAGCTTTTCTCGCCTTGCCCATTTTTCCCCCTCTTTGCTATCATCCAATCTCCTTAATTAAGCCATGGCAGGGCTTGGAGAGTTTTTAGCTGCCAGTTTCTAACTTTTGATAGGACGCTCCGGAAGACCTTCGTTATGAATCGAACATACACTCGATTCACTAGTTTTTAATGACGACCCGCACCACGCGGGCGCACAACGAAGGCGCTCCTATCGAATCCGATCAGCGAAGTAAGTAATAATTGGTGAATCGAACAAGTAGGAACGATCTTCGGACTTAGGTCTTTGGCCTTTGCTGCGTCTGCGTCCCGGAGTCTAGCCGAAGACCCAAGGCCAAAGACCAAGGCCAGTATTATGAGTGAGATAAACGTACAACTTAAAGACGGCTCCGCTGTTCCTATGCCGGCTTCGTCGACGATCGGAGAAGCTTTGAAAAAGCTTGATCGCGACGTAGCAAAACAGGCATTGGCAGCTAAGGTCGGCGGACGCGAAGTGGATTTAGCTGCGCAGCTTGACGCACTGCCATCCGACAATGGATCTACGTCTGTTCAGATCGAACCCATTATTCCGCAGACCCGCGACGGTCTCGAAGTGTTACGTCACTCCACAGCTCATTTGCTCGCAGCCGCCGTACTGGATCTTTTTCCCGGAACGAAACTCGGGATTGGCCCAGCGCTCCTCGACGATCCACGTTACGGTTACTTTTACGACGTGATTGCGCCCAGGCCGTTGACGGAAGCTGATCTGCCTGTAATTGAAAAGCGGATGAAGCAGATTGCCAGTCAGAATCTCGCCTATCGACGAGATGAAATTCTCAAAGCAGAGGCGTTGAAGATTTTTGGCGATCGCGAAGAGCCGCTGAAGTGTGAGCTTATCGATGAAAAAGCCGGCGAGAAAGTTAGTGTTTACTACATCGACGGCTCGCCGTTTATCGATTTCTGTCTTGGTCCACATGTTCCTAACACCAACAAATTGAAGGCGTTTAAATTGCTTTCGCTGGCGGGTGCCTATTGGAAAGGTGATGCGGCTCAACCGCAAATGCAGCGCATTTACGGTACGGCGTTCTTTACGCAGGACGAACTCGATTCCTGGTTGAAGCAGCGTGAGGAAGCAGAGAAACGGGATCATCGTCGCCTGGGCCGTGAGCTCGACCTCTTCTCAATCCTCGAAGACTATGGGCAAGGTCTGATCTTCTGGCATCCGAAAGGCGGGGCTATCCGCAAAGAGATGGAAGACTATCTCCGCAATGAATTGTCCCAGCGCGGATACGGATTAGTTTATACGCCGCACATTGCCAAGCGAGAACTCTGGTTTACGAGTGGCCACGAAGCCAATTATGCCGACTCAATGTTTTCGCCAATGGAATTTGAAGGACAGGAGTTTCGGCTCAAGCCGATGAACTGTCCTGGCCATATTGGTATTTACAAGTCTGCCCAACGGTCCTATCGCGACTTGCCACTTCGGTACGCTGAGCTTGGTACGGTTTATCGCGCGGAGTTGTCAGGTACGCTACATGGATTGACGAGAGTTCGCGGCTTTACGCAGGACGATGCGCATCTGTTCTGTACGCCTGAACAAGTTCGCGAGGAAATCCTCGGCTGTATCGACTTTGCATTTAGCATGTACCAGGTTTTTGGATTCAAAGACTTTAAAGTCGAACTTTCAGTGCGCGGCACGGATGGTGACGTTAAGTATCTAGGTTCGGATGCCGACTGGGAACGAGCTGAAGCTTCGTTGATCGATGCCTTGAATACTCGCCAGATTCCGTACACGCGAGTAGAAGGTGAAGCGGTATTCTACGGCCCAAAGATTGATATAAGGGTCGAAGACGCGATTGGACGGAATTGGCAGCTAACGACTGTGCAGTTTGACTTCAATTTGCCGCAACGCTTCCAGATCGAATACATCGGCGAAGATAACAAACCGCATCAGCCAATCATGATCCATCGGGCTTTGTTTGGTTCGATGGAGCGCTTCTTTGGTGTACTAATCGAGCATTATGGCGGCGCGTTCCCGCTGTGGCTTGCGCCGGTTCAGGCGACGGTGCTGCCAATCACGGATCGAGTAAACGAGTATGCCGAGAGCGTGGTGCGTGAGCTTCGCGCAGCCGGTATACGCGTTGAATCAAATCTGCGAAGTGAAAAGATTGGCGCAAAAATTCGCGATGCGCAGTTGCAGAAAATACCTTTCATGCTTGTGCTGGGCGATCGTGAAATGGAACAAAGCGTAGTGGCAGTACGCGAACGAGCGAAGGGCGACATCGGAGTGGTGTCGTTGGCGGAATTCAAAGAGATGGCGCGTAAGCTAATCGACTCGCGCGCGTTAACAAATAACTGAGTTTCGAGTTCAAAGTTTCGAGTTTCGAGTTGCATATCTGCTCGAAACTCGGAACTCGAAACACGGAACTGATACCTAGGAGGTGCAGCAATAGCTACAGGATTTCGAGGTCGCGGGCAGCGTCCAGACAATAGGCGCCTGCCGCCGGTTCGAATCAACGACAGGATACGCGTACCTGAGGTGCGCGTGATTGGTGAAGAAGGTGAGCAGTTGGGAGTAATGGATGTGCGGGATGCGATCCGTTCGGCTCGTGAGCGAGGACTTGATCTCGTCGAGGTAGCCCCTAACGCAGATCCGCCGGTTTGCCGAATCATTGACTTTGGAAAATATCAATACGAAGCAAAGAAGAAGGCGAACGAGGCGAAGAAAAAGCAAGTCACCATTACGGTTAAGGAAGTTAAGTTTCGCCCCGGTACTGATGATCACGACTACGACTATCGCATGAAACATGCGCGTGAGTGGCTCCAGGGCGGTGACAAGGTAAAAGCGACAATCTGGTTTCGCGGTCGTGAAATGACTCACCGTGAACTGGGAGCGCGCATTTTGGCGAAACTGGAACAGGATCTGGCTGATGTCGGTGAAGTTGAAGCTCGACCGAGAATGGAAGGAAATCAGATGTTTATCATTCTTGGGCCCAAGAGACACAAGGGTGGTAGCCCTAAACCGGATCAGCACACGAGCGTTCCACCGAGCTGACGCATTTCAGATTTTAGATTGCAGATTGCAGATTGTTTCGACTGCGGTCTGTCGATCATTAATGTGTACGTGTTGCCGTCAGGTCAAAATAACTCCGGCAAAGGTTGCAAATCTGAAATCTGAAATTTGAATCTGAAATAAATAGAGGATCGAAAAATGCCTAAATTAAAAACGCATAAAGGTGCGGCGAAGAGAGTACGACTCACCGCAACCGGAAAAATCAAACGAGGTCACTCGCACGCCCGTCACATTCTGACGAAGAAGACCAACAAGCGTAAGCGTCACCTCGATATCGATGTGTTAGTTGCCAAGGCAGATCACGATCGCGTGATGTCAATGTTGCCGTACGGACGCGACTAACTAGCAATTATTAATTATTGAGTCATTGGTGTTTTGTGTAGCCAGTGCATTCATCGCTCTACGAAGAAAGGGGATAAAGATGCCCAGAGCAAAACGTGGAAATAAGCGTCTCGAGCGACGCAAGAAGATATTAAAACTGGCGAAAGGTTACCGGGGCACTAAGTCGAAGCTTTATCGCTCGGCCAAAGAATCCGTCGAACGCGGACTAAATTTTGCCTATACAGGACGTAAGCTGAAGAAGCGTGACTTTCGTAGTTTGTGGATTGTTCGTATTGGTGCCGCTGCACGATTGAACGGTTTGAATTATTCGCAGTTGATGCATGGCTTGAAACTAGCTGGAAGCGAACTTGATAGAAAAGTACTGGCAGACCTTGCTGTACATCAGCCGGAATCGTTTGCCAGCGTTGTGGCACAAGCCAAGAGCGCTTTGGAAAGTGAACAACGAAACAAAGCTGCTTAGTTAATGAATCCTGAAGAAGGAGATTCAATCGTGATGCGTGTAAACAAACTACTACTTACCGCAATCAGCGTTGTATTTCTGGGAGCCGTTTCTGCTTTTGGGCAGGGCGATACGCTGTCGGGAAAATACGAGGGAACCGCCAAAGCTGCTGGTGCAGCCGACGCTCCAATCACACTGGAATTGAAAAATGAGGGCGGAAAGATTTCCGGCCAATTGATGAATGGCAGCAGTAGCCTTGAGATTTCCGAAGGAAGCTGGAGTGAGAACAAGTTGACATTGAAACTTGGACCAGCTGCCAAGGATGGAGTGCTAACTGCAAAACTCGATGGTGATAAGTTAATTGGCGACTGGACGGCCGGCAGCCAGAAGAAATCAGTAGAACTCAAGAAGGCAGCTGCAGCCGCTGCAACCACAACTGCTGCACCTGTTAACTTGTCGGGACAGTGGGACGCTGTTGCTGATGCAAATGGTCAGCCATTTCCGTTCTTGCTCACGCTTAAAGTCGAAGGTGAGAAGGTAACTGGGGCAAGCAGCTCGCAACTTGGTGAAGCCAATATTAGCACCGGTTCCTGGAAGGATGGCAAATTGAGTTTTCAGCTCGAAGGTCAAAACGGCACCATTACCATGAGCGGCACCGTGATTGACGGAAAGTTAAGTGGTGAATTTGATTACGCCGGGCAGCTGCAGGGTAAATGGGTCGCAGTAAAGAAGAATTAGCGGAATCCTTTAATGACAGCGGGCGAATTAGAACAAAACCCCACGCAGCAGGTTGAAGCAGCAAGCAAAGCGTTCGAGCAAGAGTTCGAACGCTTTGTACGCTTTACCAGCGCTGTAAATGATTTTGGCGGGCTCTCGCTTGATACTGCGATTTCTGAAGAGCGCGCATTGGCGGATCTGCGTACGCGTCACCTCGGTAAGAAAAGTGCCTTGGCGGCGACTAAGAAGCTAATCGGGCGTGTGTCACCGGAAGAGCGTGCCAGCTTCGGTCAGCTAGTTCAGGCTACTGAATCAAAGGTTTTAGCCAGGCTCGACGAAGCAAGTCAGTCGCTCGGCGAGTTTATTAACACTCAGCGACTCGCGCGCGAAAGCATCGATGTGACTTTGCCTGGCCGGCGTCCTCGTTACGGGCATCGACATCCAATTACGTTACTGAGAGAACGTATCGAAGATATTTTCGTTTCGCTGGGTTATGCGATTGAAGACGGTCGAGAAATTGAAACTGATTTCTATAACTTCACGGCGCTGAATATTCCTGACAATCATCCGGCGCGAGGCTACGCAGACACGTTCTATACCACCGACGGCTTCGCTTTGCGCTCGCAGACTTCGACTGTACAGATTCATGCGATGCAACGGCGCGGCGTGCCAGTCCGAATGATTGCGCCAGGTCGGGTTTTTCGTCGTGACACACCTGATCCAACCCACAATCCCATGTTCTACCAGGTTGAGGGCTTGTGCGTTGATCGCGGCATCACGATGGCTCACTTGAAAGGTACGGTTGGCGAATTTCTCCGCCGCATGTTTGGCCCTGATACGGTGACGCGCTTCCGGCCGTCATATTTTCCGTTCACTGAGCCGAGCGCGGAATTCGATTTCAGTTGCTTTAAGTGCAAGGGAAGTGGCTGCCGTATATGCAAAAACTCTGGCTGGATCGAGTTGGGCGGCTCTGGCATGGTCCATCCGAACGTCTTGCGCATTGTTGGCGTCGATCCGCAGGAATATTCCGGATTTGCGTTCGGACTCGGCATCGATCGCATGGCCGCTCTCATGTACAACCTGGATGACATCAGGTTGTTGTTCGAGAATGATGTTAGGTTTTTAGGGCAGTTTGAATAGTCGTAAGGTCTTTGGTTTTTGGTCTTTGGCCTTGGTTCTTTGTAGATCCTTGAGTTCAATCTAAGACCAAAGACCAAAGACCAAAGACCAAAGACCAAAGACCAAAGACCAAAGACCTAAGACCTAAGACCAAAGACCTAAGACCAAAGACCTAAGACCTAAGACCTAAGACCTAAGCTCCAAATGCTCATCAGCTACAACTGGCTCCAAGAATTGACCAACACTAAGCTTAGCCCTCATGAATTGCGGGACAAGCTGACGATGGTCGGACTGGCAATCGATGCCGTCGATCAACACGAGGGAGACTCCGTGCTTGATGTCGAAGTTCCTTCGAATCGGCCGGACTGCCTTTCCCATGTTGGTATTGCTCGTGAAGTGACTGTAATTGAAAACGGCAAGTTGTCTCTGCCGGTTGAAACGCCACCGCCAACTGAGGGAATGGCTTCAAGTCTTACTTCCGTCGAGATCAAAGATCTAGATCTCTGTTCCCGTTATGCAGCTCGCCTGGTTCGAGGAGTAAAAATTGGACCATCCCCGGATTGGTTAGTAAAAAGTCTCGAAGCTATTGGCCAGAGACCGATCAATAACGTCGCCGACATCACAAATTACGTGCTTCATGAGGTGGGTCAACCGTTGCATGCTTTCGACTTTCAAAAACTGGGCGGCCAGCGAATCATTGTTCGAAGGGCAACTCCCGGAGAGAAGTTAAAGACGCTCGATGGGGTTGAGCGGGACTTGTCCTCCGAGATGCTGGTGATTGCCGACGCGGAGCGTGCAGTTGCTCTTGCTGGAATTATGGGTGGCGAAGACTCGGAGATTTCAGAATCAACCACCGATGTCCTGATTGAGAGCGCCTACTTCAATCCGGATTCGGTGAGAAAGACAGCCCGAAAGTTAGGCATGGATACCGAAGCTTCCAGGAGATTTGAACGTGGCGCAGATTGCGACGGAGTGTTGCGCGCTCAACAACGTTGCGTCGAACTTATTTGTCAGATCGCTGGCGGTACAGCTACAGAAGATGCAATCGATATTTATCCTTCGCCGCTACCTGATCGCTTTGTAACATTTAATCCAGACCGGGTGAAACGACTGACTTCGCTCGAGGTTGAAGTCACGGAAATGAAGCGGATTCTTGAAGGGCTTGGTTTTCAATTAAGCGGCGAATCAAGCAGCGCCGGTGAGATGCGCTTCAAAGTGCCTTCCTGGCGGATTGATGTCGAGCAGGAAGAAGACCTGGTAGAGGAAGTAGCGCGTCACTTTGGATTCGACAAGATCGCTTCGGCACTCCCGCCGTCACCGCTATCTGGCGAGTATCAACCAGCCGAAATGAAGCTGAGAGCCTTGAGACGAGCGCTAAACGGATCCGGGTTCGACGAAGCTATTAACTTCAGTTTTATTCAGGAACAGACCGAATTTGAATTGCTTCCGTCGTTTGCTGCAAAAGGGTTAACTCAGCCCGAGTTGGTTAATCCGATAATCGAAGATGCATCCAGGATGAGAACTACGCTGCTGCCTGGCTTACTCAATGCTCTGCGTCATAATTTCAATCATGGCAATCGAGACATTCGTCTCTTTGAGATTGGCAGGATTTTTGGGGCCTCAGTGGTGGGCGAGCTTCCAGAGGAGACCCTTGCGTTGTCATTGGTTCTAACTGGAGATGCTATCGAAGAGAACCGCGCACTTGCTGATCGAAGCGCGGATTTCTTCGATCTCAAAGGTGCGCTTGAAACCGGGCTCGATTGGATGAATTTGATGCCATTGGAGTACCGGAAGGGAAGTGCAAAACATCTTCGTTCAGGTCAGGCCTCGCAAATCAAACTCAAAGATGGCGACGTAATTGGTTCGATTGGTCGTCTTTCAGAAGCGGTTTCGAATTCATACAAGTTTCGACAGCCGGTGTACGTTGCGGAACTAGATCTATCCGCGCTTTTAAATGGTCCAGAAAAGATTGTTCATTACAAACCGCTGGCACGTTATCCTTCAGTAGTTCGCGATGTTTCGTTGCTTATCGATCGCAATGTTGCGTTCCAGGAGATTTTGGATGCAATCAGGGAGAAGGAAATCGCTGATTGTCGAGGGGCAAGGTTTGTTGGTGTTTATGAAGGGGCAAACATTCCTGCTGATAAGAGATCGATCACGGTGCGGATTGAATATCGCTCTGATGACGGCACGCTCAAAGACGAAGAGGTTGAGGAGCGGCATGTGCAACTTACGTCAAATCTACTGACGGCTTTCGCGGCCGAGCAGCGTTGATAAAATAAATCTGGCGCGGTTGCACAATGAGTCTTGCGTAGATAAGCACGAAGTCGGATAATCAGTTCGCGATTTTCAACCCTGACAATAGGTGGAGAAATAAACGATGGTTGGTCTTTCAGGCTTAGAGAAGTTTTCGCATCTTGAAGATAA
>JBKPQV010000305.1:0-9595 GCA_046734235.1 Acidobacteriota bacterium | reverse complement strand
CTGCAACCGGGTCGCGTCCTTTCAGGACGCATTTGCGATGCCCTATCGACCCAGGGTTCCACCCAGAGCATTACGCTTAGGCCGCTCCGCGGCAAAAACTTTTGCAAGAGCCTCTTTAGCTTGTCGGTGCGTTGCAGAAAGCTCATTTGGGATATGTTGGGAATGCCGACAAGCTAAAGCATATCGGACACTCCGGAGAGGCACAGAGACACTGAGGGAGCTTCAAATACTGAGGCTACTTCTTCACGACGAGGACATGAACCTCTGATCCGTGTTTATCCAAAGAAACCAGGGCTCCAAAAGCTGGATTCGTCTGCTGCAAATGCTCTCTGGGCGATCATTTGTTACTCTTGGACAAACCCAATGAGCTCACCAGCCAAACCAGCCAAGAAGAAAATTTCTCCAGCCGCAGCCTGGCGAGAAGCAAAGGAACTCATCTGGCAACACCGTTACCGCCTATCCCTCGGCATGTGTCTGATGATTGTCAACCGGCTAGTTGGCTTGGTCATGCCCGCTACGTCGAAATATTTGATCGACGATGTAGTTCTTCAACATAAGTCCGAATTATTGATACCAATCGCTTTGGTGGCAGGTGCGGCTACGCTGGTGCAAGCAGTAACGTCATTCTCGTTGACTCAGATCCTTGGTGTAGCAGCGCAACGCGCCATCACGGATATGCGCAAGAGTGTCCAGGAACACGTTGAGAAGCTGCCAATTCGATATTTCGACTCGACGCAAACTGGGGTCCTCATCTCCCGCATAATGTCCGATGCGGAGGGCATACGGAACCTTGTCGGAACGGGACTGGTGAATTTGATAGGGGGTCTCGTCACCGCTGTTATCGCAATGGTGGTGCTGTTTTATCTCAACTGGAAACTTACCTCATTCATAATAGTTGCGCTCGGCCTTTTTGGTGGGGCAATGGCCATCGCCTTCAAAAAGCTACGTCCTCTCTTTCGAGAACGCGGTCAGATTAATGCAGAAGTTACAGGACGTTTGACCGAGTCGTTGGGCGGAATTCGAATCGTCAAGGCTTATGCGGCTGAGAAACGTGAAGAATTAGTCTTTGCACGTGGCGCACACAGGTTATTTCGCAACGTTAAACGCTCGATGACCGGTGTGTCCGCGGTTACTTCATTCTCTACCCTTATCGTTGGTCTAATCGGCGTGATCCTCACGGTAGTTGGTGGTCGCTCGATACTTAGCGGAACCATGACTCTCGGCGAATTCTTCATGTACATCTTTTTCACAGCCCTTGTTGCCGCTCCCCTGGTCGAAATTGCCTCGATAGGAACGCAGATAACCGAGGCGTTCGCCGGCCTTGATCGAATTCGTGAAATCAGACAGATGGCCACCGAAGATGAAGAGGATCAGGAACGCGATCCAGTGGGTCATATTCGTGGAGATATAGCATTCAACAATGTGACCTTCGAGTACAACGACAATACTCCCGTTCTTAAGAATGTCTCGTTCATCGCTCCGGCGGGCTCAACGACCGCTCTTGTTGGTTCAAGTGGTTCCGGGAAATCGACTTTGATCAGTCTGGTAATGGCTTTCAATCGACCGCTGTCGGGCCAGGTCACCGTTGATGGGCGAGAACTAGAATCCATCCGCCTAAAAGACTATCGAGAAGAACTCGGTGTAGTGTTGCAAGACAACTTCCTTTTTGACGGTACGATCGCAGCAAACATTGGCTTCTCGAATCCTCATGCAACTCGCGAACAGATCATTGCTGCAAGCCGAATTGCGCACTGCGAAGAGTTCATCAATGGATTTGCTGATGGCTATGATACCGTCGTTGGTGAGCGTGGAGTGAAACTCTCGGGAGGCCAGCGTCAACGAGTTGCAATTGCTCGTGCGATTCTCGCTGAGCCCAAAATACTCATTCTTGATGAAGCAACTTCCAGCCTCGACAGCGAGAGCGAAGCAATGATCCAGGATGGCTTACAATCATTGCGCCGTGGGCGAACTACTTTTGTTATCGCCCACCGGCTTTCTACAATTCGCAGCGCTGATCAGATCCTGGTGATGGAAGAAGGGAAAATTGTCGAACGCGGGACGCACAATGATTTGCTGGCTAAAGACGGACGCTACAAACAGCTTTACGATAAACAGTATCGATTTGAGCGAAACCAGTTCATCAATCCCGGTGAAGACTTCACGCCAGAATTGCCCAAAGTAACACCGGAGCGAAGAGAGACCACGGGAATTCCAAATCTCTAATTAATGTCCGGCCAACTATGTCCGACGAACTTCAGTTTGTCGCGGCCGCCAGACCAGAAGTCTGGCAGGAAAAGCGTCTTCTGACATAAGAAGCTTCCGATCCCGAGCAATCGACAAACTAAAGTTCATCGGACACTAGATCAGACTCACTTGCTATACGCCTGGCTTAACCTCGCCAGGGCCAGTGCACCCAACATCAACCCCAGGTCGCGTAACGCCACGTCAAAGTAACCTGGGATCATCAACAAGTTTGCAATGATTAGTAGCAGCCACGCTGCCACCACGTAAGCGAAAATCTGCGGTTTGATTGCCACACCGATACCAGCAATGATTTCAACGACGCCTACCGCCAGCATGAGTTGGTGACCTCTTCCGCCAGTCATGTTGTTTACGACCGACGGCAAGTACTTGTCCCAATCGACCAACAGATGAAAAAACTTGTCGAGACCAGCAATAATCGGGGCCGCAACAAAACCAATCTGAAGAATCCGAAATGCCTGGTACCCTACACTGCTCAGCTCGCTCGAGGTCCCTTGAACCGATGCTACTTCTCTGTCCAACGCTGCACTTGCGTGTGCCATAGCAATCTCCTTTTTAAAAAGTGTGTGAAATTCGGCAAGCCATACCTTACTCGCGTTTGATTAATAAGTCAAATAAGTCTTTGACTTATTAATGTTTTGAAAGAAGACTGTTATAATGCCCGCGCAAGTGAAACAGGGAAAACACAGCAAAAGATTTTTCGACAGCACCCGGGGGCGCATCATTTCTTTTCTCCGAGGGTCTCAGGCCACGGTAAACGATCTCGCGGACCACCTCGGATTAACTGACAATGCCGTTCGTGCTCACCTGCTCTCGCTGGAGCGCGATGGCCTGATCAAACAAAGTGGTCTCAGGAAAGGCTCCCGCAAGCCTCACTTCGCTTATGAACTGACGAGTGAGGGAGAACATCTATTTCCCAAAGCATACGACGCTCTCCTTAGTCAATTTATAACTGTCTTTAAGAAAAGACTGAGCCCAAAAGTATTTATGGAAGCTCTTCATGCGGTAGGTCGATCGCTCGCCGCCCAACAGGACAACGTTCCACAAAAGCTCAGTGTTGAGCGACGCGCTGAAGCGGCTTTAAATACCCTTGAAGCGCTAGGTGGAACTCCTAAACTGGAGACAAGTGATAATAAGTTGCGGATCACAAGTTCCAGCTGTCCACTGGCGGCCGTAGTTGCCGAACATCCGGAAACGTGTCAGATGGTGGAAACTTTGATTTCTGAGGTGACCGGCATGAAGGTCACAGAGCAATGTGATCGTAGTGAAGCGCCGCGCTGTAGTTTCGTTTTGTCAGAGTAAAATTATTTCAGATTTCAGATTGCAGATTTCAGATTGGCACGCCTTTTAGTGAGACCACGGATCACACATGGCGATTGATCCTGGCTGCGTGATCTCAGATCGCAAATAATCGCAAATCTGAAATCTACAATCTGAAATCTGAAATAGGCGCCGAATAGGTATAATCTCCGCCACTCAATGCTGCAGCTTCTGAATATTTCCAACATCGCGCTAATCGATGAACTTCAGGTCGATTTCGAGAGTGGGTTGAACCTGCTCACCGGTGAAACAGGATCAGGAAAGTCGATCATCGTCGATGCTCTTGGTGTTTTGATTGGTGGCAGATTTAGTAGTGACTTCCTGAAGTCCGGAAGTGAACGTGGATTTATCGAAGGACTGTTTCTGGTTGACCCAAATCCTGAGCTTGCTTTCACGCTAATTCAGGCGGGTCTCGCATCGGCCGATACAGGGACTGACGAACAAATCGAACTCATCATTCGCCGGGAGGTTTCAGCAACCGGCAAAAACAAGATCTTCATCAACAATCAACTGGCGACCGCTTCGTTGCTACGTGAGCTTCGCGAGTTTCTAGTCGATATCCACGGCCAGGGAGAACAGCAGACTCTTTTCAATACAGAGACACATCTGGAACTGCTCGACTCCTTTGCAGGCAACACTCAGCTGCGCGAACTAGTAGCCGACGAATATGAAATCTTAAGCGATCTTCAGCTTCAAATAGATCTTCTCAACAAGGATGAAGCAGAAAAATTTCAGCTGGTAGATACCCTGAATTATCAAATTGAAGAGCTTGAAAGTGCTCAACTGACTCTCGGCGAGGATGAAGCACTTGAGGAGGAACGGCGCCGGCTGGCGAATGTCGAAAAGCTAACCTCTCTTTGCCGGTCCAGTTACGGAAGAATCTATGAAGACGATGAATCGGCCCTTGTCAGATTGCAACAGGCAATGAGCGAAGTAACCGAACTCGCTGAATACGACTCCAAGTTCGCCGAGTATCATGACGGATTAGCAACTGCGCGCGCGTTATTTGAAGATTTGTCGTTTACCCTTCGCGATTTTGCTGACAAGTTAGAGTTTTCACCATCGCGACTGGCTGAAATCGAAGATCGAGTCGCCGAACTTTCTCGGCTGAAACGCAAATATGGTGGCTCGCTTGAAGCCGCGCTGGAACATCTGGCTCGTTCGCAAGATCGCTTACAACGAATTGAGTCGTCTGACGAAAGGGAAAAACAGCTTAGGGCAGCGTTGCAGGAGGCCACTGAGGTCTACTTGCAGACAGCGACTAGGTTACATAAAGAACGAATTCGGGCTGCTAAGAAGTTTGAGCAAGCAGTGGAAAAGGGAATAAAAGAAGTGGCAATGGAGAATGGCCGTTTCCAGGTAAGCGTTTCAAGCAACAGCGAAAAGATTGGAGTCAAAGGAACAGACTCAGTTGAGTTCTACTTTTCGGCGAACCCAGGCGAAGAATTGAAACCACTTGCTCGTGTGGCATCTGGCGGCGAAGCGTCTCGATTGATGTTGGTGTTAAAGACCGTCGCAAACGCTGCAGAGTTCCCTCGCACTATTGTGTTTGATGAAATCGATACTGGCATTGGCGGCCGCGTAAGCGAGGCGGTTGGCGTAAAGTTACAGAAATTGTCGAAGACAAATCAGGTCCTCTGCGTCACTCACCAACCCCAGATCGCACGCTTTGCCGATAATCACCTGACAGTTCAAAAGGAAACTCGTAAGAATCGCACCAGTGTGTCCGTAACAAAACTTGACAACAAAGGACGCGTTGAAGAGATTGCGCGAATGCTTACTGGCGCCGAGATAACCGACAGTGCTCGCAAGCATGCAAAGGAGATGCTTGGTCTCTAAAAAACCTTATTGGTCATTTTCCATTTCTGATTTCTCATTTTCCATTTACGAACCTGACAGACACGAGCGTCCTTGGAGTGAGGTGGCCAGGCACCGCTTTGTCACAGCGCGTCTCGCAGAGGATTGTCTAGTTTCTGGCAACAAAGCACAACGAACCTCCTCAGCAGATCTCGATCGTTGAGTTTCTCTGTACCAAAGCGGTGCCAGGTCACCGCACTCCAGGGAGACTCGTGTCTTTGAGTTTTTCCCAAGAACAAAGTACAAAGAACAAAGTACAACTCCAAGATTATGTCCAGCGAACCAAACAAAATCATTTATTCAATGGTCGGCGTTAGCAAGTTTTACGATAAGAAGCCGATCCTAAAAGATATCTACCTCTCGTATTTTTATGGCGCAAAAATCGGCGTCATCGGCCTGAATGGGTCGGGGAAATCTTCGTTGCTCCGGATCCTCGCGGGTGTTGATAAAGATTTCAATGGCGAAACTGTTATCTCACCAGGCTTCACGGTTGGTTATCTCGAACAGGAACCACTAATCGACGATTCGCGTACCGTTCGCGAAGTCGTTGAAGAAGCTGTGCAGGAAACAGTAAACCTCCTCAAAGAATTCGACGAAATTAACGCCAAGTTCGGCGAAGAGGTGAGCGACGATGAAATGTCCGCGCTGCTCGAGCGACAAGGTGAAGTTCAGGAAAAGCTCGACGCGCAGGACGCTTGGGACCTCGACTCACGGCTTGAGATGGCAATGGACGCACTTCGCTGTCCACCGCCAGACACACCAGTGAAAATTTTGTCAGGTGGGGAACGCCGCCGCGTCGCACTATGTCGCTTGTTGCTCCAAAAGCCGGACATTCTTCTGCTCGACGAACCGACAAATCATCTCGACGCAGAGTCCGTTGCCTGGCTCGAACACCACCTCCAGAATTACGCCGGCACGATAATCGCCGTAACTCACGATCGTTACTTTCTTGACAACGTCGCAGGTTGGATCCTCGAACTTGATCGGGGCGCAGGTATTCCCTGGAAGGGCAACTACACTTCTTGGCTTGAACAAAAACAGGAACGTCTCCGTCGTGAAGAAAAGTCGGAAAGCGATCGCCAGAAGACGTTGCAGCGCGAACTCGAATGGATTCGCATGTCACCGAAAGCTCGCCACGCAAAAGGCAAGGCAAGAATCAATTCATATGAACAGCTCTTGCGCGACGAAACTGAAAAACGTCGGGAGGATTTGGAGATTCATATCCCCCCAGGCCCGAGGCTCGGTAACGTGGTAATCCAGGCCGATGCAATCGATAAGGGTTATGGAAAGAATCTCCTCGTCGAGAAGATGACATTCTCCCTTCCACCCGGTGGAATAGTGGGAGTGATTGGCCCAAATGGCGCCGGCAAGACGACGTTGTTTCGCATGATTACCAACCAGGAACAACCTGATGCGGGGACGATAAAAATTGGTGAGACCGTGGTGCTCGCTTACGTTGATCAAAGTCGCTCGCTTGATGCAAACAAATCGATTTGGGAAGAGATCAGCGGTGGTGAAGACTCGCTCAAGCTGGGAAATCGTGAAGTCAACTCGCGTGCTTATGTTGCGCGTTTCAATTTTTCCGGTTCCGATCAGCAAAAGAAAGTCAGCATGCTCTCAGGCGGGGAACGAAACCGCGTTCATCTAGCCAAGATGCTGAAAGAGGGCGCCAACGTCATCCTGCTCGACGAACCAACAAATGACCTGGATGTAAATACCTTACGAGCGCTTGAAGAAGCATTGGAGAATTTTGCCGGTTGTGCGGTTGTTATTTCGCACGATCGCTGGTTTCTCGATCGCATCGCAACCCACATCCTGGCGTTTGAAGGTGACAGTAAAGTCGTCTGGTTCGAGGGTAATTATTCCGATTACGAAGCTGATCGCAAAGAACGTTTAGGGCCAGCCGCAGAAACACCTCACCGGATCAAATACAGACAGCTCACGAGATAAACGACGCCTGAGTCCTGACTCGCCTAATGTCTAAACCTCGACGTCCAACCCCCGATGGAAAGCCGACTGAGTCGACTCTTAAACTTCCTTTCAATCTCTTAGCTAAAGAGAATCGCGGACTGCTACTGGATATCGTTGTTTTCATCGTCAATATTTTTCTGATGCGAATGTTGTCAAGATATGTATTAGCGGTTTTCAGTGCCGCTAATGAGAATAGCCAGGAAGCAAAACTCATTTTGATAACGGGTTGTATTGCGATTTGGGTGTTGCCGGCAGCAGGCGCCGTAATGAAACGTTGGCATTTCCACCAGCGCCTTAATAAAGAAGGCAAAGCGCTGGCATCAACTGATGATGGTATTGCTGGCTGCCTATTTAATCCAATCTTTTATTTCTGTCTGAATCTGGTAATTATGTCGGCGATCGTGGCGGGGGTGGGCCAGGAGTTAGTTGGTAACAAAGGAATGGATAATGGCAATATTTTCATCCCTGCGATCTTTATAGGGCTGGCCCTCACGATTCTGCAGACTTATTTGATTTATCGATATTTCATCCCACCGAAGAAGGCGCCGACTTCCGGTTTTCTCTTAAGCCCGGAAAGTGAGTTTCTTGGAGATGCCTGCATCTTTCTCAACATGTTGCTGTTTCAGTGTGCCTGGAACTTGTTGACGCTGTCTCCTTTTGGGCGTGTGTCGAGTGTGTTTGAGTTTTTTGGGAGACTTTTCTTGTTTTCTTTTCTTGCTCTATTGGTCTACTTCCCGCCCCGAATGTTCTACCTTGCTGAAGACATCAATAAGAAAAGAACATGGCTGACGATGCTGTTGGCAAACTCGCCGGTAATTTTTCAGGTTCTCATTGGCACTCAAGCTGGTGATTGGTGATCTTTGTAATAGGAATAGGAATAGGACCGATAAGACCGATAAGACCTATTTAATTGGTCCTATAGGTCTTATAGGTCCTATTCCTATTTGCTGAATTTTACGCCGCGTATTGAGATGGATTTTCCTGAGCCTTCTCAACACACTCATCACAACAAACTGTAATTTCTTTGCCACCGACCGTGACTTTGATCCCGCCATCGTTAATCGCCCAATCACAAACCGGACACTTTTCGGTACTCATCTGTTTTCTCCTTGAATCGTTATTCACAACTGCCTGTGTTGTGTAAGCGCAAGGTAGCAGGTGACGGGTGGGGCCGCTTCCAGATTCTTGCTCAAATTCAGTTATCACTCATCACTTATCACTAATTACTTCCTCCACTCTGAAGGAGTCTTCCCAAACTCCCTTTTGAAGGTATCCGTGAAATGGCTATGGCTGGAAAAACCCAGGTCCAGTGCTAAGTCGGTTAGATCTGTGTTGCTGTCTCCCAATCGTTCCAACGCGACGCGTAATCGCAATTGCGTCAGATAACGGTGTAATGGAACTCCTGCACGTTCTTGAAATATGCGAGCGAGATGAAAGGGTGAGATATGAACGGCATCAGCCACATCATCCAGTGTGATCTTTTCCCCTAAATGTGCGACGAGATATGTTCTGGCTGCCTCAGCCCGCTCAGCATGATCATCCGCGGTTGTCTTTCGCCTGGGCCGTTGTCGGGTCTCTTCCTTTGCAAAAGCAGATTCAAGCACATCGGCGACCAGTTGCAACGAAGTAACATCAGCCCACAGCGGTTCTAAGGGTTCAGAGTCCGCAGTTTCCAAACGTTGAACCAGTGCCCGATGCCGCAGGAAAATCTCACCGTTGCATGGTCCAGTTACAAAGCGAAATGGTTGATCTGGATGTTCATCAACCGATGGATCGAGTTCGCGAACAATATCGTTAAGGACTCGCGGCGATACTGTGAACACCGTCCCACGGTCGCCACAATCAGCCGGATGACTGACTCGATAGGTCGAGTCTTTCGAGAAGAAAACTGCCTGGTTTACATCGGCAGTAAATGCACGCGGGCCAAAATGTTTTGAAAATGCTCCGTGTCTCATCAACACGATATTGTTTTTGTCCGACTCCTCTTCACTTCCGGGGCCACTTTGTCCCGAGTGGCAACAATAATCGTGCACACTAATGATCGGACTTTCATAAAGTGCGCGATAGATGCGTTCATCTGAAGGAGCTTGTGACATGTCAGTCAATACCGTGGCGCGGGCCGCAAGGGTCTACCTGGATTATACGACGCGCGTTGGCAAGCGGAAGCATGAGCCTCACTGTGTGA
>JBKPQV010000304.1:0-11388 GCA_046734235.1 Acidobacteriota bacterium | reverse complement strand
CCCACCGATAACAAAAGCGACCTCCTTGATCCCACTTCCTTCCCAGTTCCGAACTAGTTCAGCCAGTTCCGGGGACGTCCATTCGGTTCCGTCCGGGTCCAAAACTACCGTCAATGACCCAGGGCGGAGCGCGTCTGAGATGCGTTTAGTGTCCTTATCGATGCCCGCCCGGCTTTCAACACCCGATTCCCTAAGCTCGGTTACTTCGCAACGCACAAAGTGGGAAAGACGTTGATAGTAGTCATCTACTAGTCCACGCAGTCTTGAATCACGCGTCTTCCCCGTCCAAATGAACCGAAACCGCATCGACTAATTCGCACTCAACCCTTAACCTTTAAGCTTGTAGCGCGCAATTTTCTCGTACAGATTCTTGCGGCTTATTCCAAGAATTCGCGCGCATTCACTCTTGTTCCCATCAGTGGCCACTAAGATTTCGGCAATATACGCTTGTTCCATTTCGGCCAAACTGAGAGGCTTAGTAAGATTGCGCTGAGCATGGACCGCCGCCTTCAAACTCGGCGGCAGGTGATCCACGTCTAATCGTTTTCCATTCGCAATAATCACCGCTCGCTCGACAATGTTAGCTAATTCCCGTGCATTACCAGGAAAGTCGTATTCACGCAGTGTTCCAAGCGCAGCAGGTGATATCACCTCCGCATTGCGGCCATGCTTGGCCGAATATTGAGCAATGAAGTGCTTAACTAGTTGTAAAAGATCATCATCGCGTTCACGCAATGGTGGCACATGAATGTGAATAACATTCAACCGGTAGTACAGATCCGCCCGGAACCCTTTTCGCTCCACCGCCTCGCTTAGATTTACGTTCGTGAGCGCTATTAAACGAACGTTGAGCTTAATAGTGGATCGACCACCCAGTCGCTCAAACTCCCTCTCTTCAATTACGCGAAGCAATTTCGCCTGGGCATCGACCGACAGATGAGCAATCTCGTCAAGAACAATGGTGCCGCGGTTTGCCGCCTCCAACCTGCCAGGCTTGGCTTCACTCGCGCCGGTAAAAGCTCCTCGCTCATAGCCGAACAGTTCGGCTTCTAGCAGGTCGCCCGGTAGAGTCGCACAATCGATCTTCACAAAAGGCTGGCTGGCCCTTGCTGATCGAGAGTGAATAAATGAAGCCAGAACGTCCTTACCAGCACCCGACTCACCGGTGATTAGCACGTTTGAATCGGTAGCACTTACTCGCTCTGCGAGACCTACCGCCTCGCGCATACCTTTCGAGCGAGCAAACAGTTCGATCACGATTCCGTTCTCAAAGAGCCGCTATCAGCAAAAATGTCCGGCGGCAACTGCACGCGTTTTGACTCACGCCACAGCCGTTCCAAATCGTAAAACTTCCGGGCTTTCTGTTCGAAGACATGAACTATGAAATCGCCATAATCCAATAGAATCCATTCCGCGGTTTTATAGCCCTCGACACGTGCGGCAGTAGATCCTGATTTCTTTAAAGTCTCGTAAACTTCGTCGGAGATCGCCTGCACCTGCCGTTCATTGGCACCAGTGGTAAGCACAAAAAAATCAGTGAAGCTGGCAATCTCTCTTAGATCGAGCACAACGACATCCAACGCCTTCTTTTCCGCGACGGCGTTCAGCGCCATCAAGACACGCTCATCCAGGTTATCCGCCGACGTCACCGGTTGCGACTGTGGACGCGCAACAGGCTGCGGATTCAACGATTGTTCCTTGGCTGTAGAATTAGACTTCATTCGACTCCTGATAAATTCCGTACTTCTCTATGTAATGAGCAACAGCACGAGGTAGTAAAGATTTGAGGTCCTCAAATTTTTGCCTGGCCGCGAGCCCCCGAATCTGTGTCGCTGAAACATCCCTCATCACAACATCAGTTAAATAAATCTTTGGGGACCTTCCGTCATCGTTAGCTTTAAGCGATTGTTGCCCCCGCATGTCAACAATTCGATCCTTTACTTCCTCCGGACTTTCGAGCTCGAATCCAGGTCGACTAACAACAATGTGGTTAGTCACAGTCAGGAGTCTTTGCCACTCTCTCCAGGTCGCAATCTCGGCCCACGAGTCAGCACCCATGATGAAGAACAACTCTGCGTTTGCACCTAGTGTGGCGGAAAAGTGCGACAGCGTGTCGATCGTGTAGCGACGATTTAGCTCCTCAATTTCAAATGTCGAAATTGCCAGGCTCGGATCTTCCTGCGTCGCCAGGGCCAACATCGCATAACGATGTAGCGGTGCAGTAACCGGACGCCCTAGCTTATGGGGAGCGACCTGAGCCGGTATAAACAAGACTTGCTCAATCTCAAAGAGCTCCGAAACTCTGCGCGCAATCTCCAAGTGTCCAAAATGGACCGGATCGAAAGTTCCGCCATACAAAGCGATACGCTTCTTCGCGCACATTTCTTACAATGCCAACTCCACAGTCTCCGCTCTATGTTTCTCGGAGCCTAATTCATCCAACTGGGCCGCTATGAAATTCACCAGCTCTCGGACGCCCATTCCTGTAGCCGATGAAATTGCAAAGAATTGTTTTCCGTCTCGCTCGACTTGCTCCTTCAACGAGTCGACGCGTTGCTGATCGTCCAGGGCATCCATCTTCGTTGCTACAACAATTTGCGGACGCAGCGCGAGTTCTGGATTGTACGAAGCTAATTCGCGGTTCACAGTCAGATAATCCATCACTGTTTCACGGCCGGACATCGAAGAAACATCAACAAGGTGAAGCAACAACTTGGTGCGCTCGATGTGCCGCAAAAATCGATCACCTAATCCTGCGCCTGCGTGTGCTCCTTCAATCAAACCCGGGATATCAGCGATCACAAAGGTACGAAAGTCTCCCAGGTCGACAACTCCAAGATTTGGCTCCAGTGTGGTAAACGGATAGTCGGCAATTTTTGGTCGAGCTGCCGAGACTGTAGAAATAAATGTCGACTTACCCGCATTAGGAAACCCAACCAGACCTACGTCCGCCAACAGCTTCAGTTCCATCTGAAGGTCCCGCTCTTCACCTTTGCCGCCTTCCTGATGGTATCTGGGGGCACGATTTGTTGAAGTCGCAAAGTGCGCATTTCCAAATCCGCCTCTCCCGCCTCGAGCTGCAAGCCAACGCGCACCATGATGGTCCAAGTCAGCCAGCAGGTCGCCTGTTTCTGAGTCAAAGATCTGTGTTCCTACCGGAACACTAACAATTCGATCGTCGCCGTTATGACCTGAACGATTAGAACCTTCACCGTGTAAACCACGGTCGGCAACGTGCCGTGGGTTATAACGCAAATGAAGCAGCGTGTTGAAGGACGAATCAGCGACGATGATTACATCGCCACCACGTCCGCCGTCTCCACCCGAAGGGCCACCTCTCGGAACAAATTTTTCACGCCGGAAAGCAGTAACTCCATTGCCACCGTTTCCTCCCTGCACATGAATCTTTGCTCGATCAATAAACATCTAAATCAAAACGACGCCCGGGCGCACAAAACTGTGCTCTCGCAGGCGTCGCATTTTTGAGGTCAAATTCCCTACGCAGCAGTTTGCTCCATCGGGTAGACGCTGATGAACTTGCCCGCACGACCCTTGTCTTCAAACTTTACAACCCCATCAATAAGGGCAAACAACGTATCGTCTTTTCCGCGTCCCACGTTGTTGCCGGGCTTCCAACGGGTACCGCGTTGTCGAGCGATGATGTTACCGCCCAACACGCGTTCTCCTCCGAATTTCTTCAGGCCCAAACGTTGCGCTTGCGAGTCGCGGCCATTCCTTGACGAACCAACTCCCTTTTTATGTGCCATAACAAACTCCGTAACAGATGAAAGAACTCTCTTTAGTCAATCGAATCGATCTTAAGTGTTGTGTAACCCTGACGATGACCGCGCGTGCGCTTGTACTGCTTACGTCGCTTTTTCTTAAAAACCACGATCTTCTGGTCGCGTCCGTGATCCACGACAGTGGCCGAGATTTTAGTGGCCTCTGCAGCAGTTGTTAGAAGTGCTTCCAACTCAACCGAGCTACCGGCGTCAGCCGCGATTGTCGGAACTCTGATCGTCTGGCCCTTTTCAACCAGAAACTGTTTTCCACCGGTTTTTATTACTGCATGTGACATTTCGTTTACCTCTCAGACGCGATAAATCGCCATAGAAAAGTCGGATATTATAGGGAACAGTGGCAAAAACGGCAACCGGTCCGAGGCCCTAAGCCCTGGCGGCGCTCTCCCCGCCATTCCGCTTGCCGTTCTTGGCCAAAAAGTACTCCATAAAACCGGTTGAGATTTCGCCGGCCTTAAAGAGAGGGTCGTCCATGATCTTGAGGTGCAAAGGAATCGTCGTCTTGATTCCCTCCACGACCATTGCTTCCAGGGCCCGCTTCATTCGAGCAATCGCGAGTTCCCGAGTCCGGGCGTGGACTATTACTTTGGCAATCATCGAGTCGTAAAACGGCGAAACCCTATACCCGTTATAGACAAAAGTATCTACTCGGACTCCCGGGCCTCCCGGAAGATTGAAGGCTGTGATCACCCCCGGAGAAGGGGCGAAGTTTTCTGGATTCTCAGCATTGATTCGACATTCAATCGCATGACCGACTATGAGGATATCTTCCTGCGAATAACCGAGGGGTTCACCTTCCGCGATCCGAATTTGATTCCTGACGATGTCCGCAAGCGTCACCATTTCGGTAACCGGGTGTTCAACCTGAATTCGCGTATTCATTTCCATGAAATAGAAACGACCGCTGGAATCCAGGAGAAATTCAACAGTACCCGCACTTGAATAACCAAGTTTCTTGCATGCATCTACGGCTGCCGCACCCATCGTCTTTCGCAACTCAGGTGTTAAGACAGGAGAAGGCGCCTCTTCCATCAACTTTTGATGACGGCGTTGAATCGAGCACTCGCGTTCACCAAGATGAATGCAGTCACCGTGTTCATCAGCGAGCACCTGTATTTCAATATGACGTGGCTGATCAACATAGCGCTCGATGTAAACACTGCCATCTTTGAAGGCTGCGGCGGCTTCGGTTGAAGCTGTTTCCAGCGCATGGCCCAGTTCTTCCTCAGAACGCACTACGCGCATCCCACGACCGCCGCCACCGGCTGATGCTTTCACAATCACTGGATAGCCGATTTCGCGCGCGAGCTTGATAGCTTCGGCCTCTGACTCGATCGCTTCCGGACTACCCGGCAACACCGGTAAGCCGGCTTCAGCCATTGCCCGGCGAGCTTCAATCTTGTCGCCCATCAATCGAATCAATTTGGCTTGTGGTCCAATAAACTTTATGTTGCAGGCTTCACAAATCTCGGCGAAATAAGCAGACTCAGCCAGAAATCCGTAGCCGGGATGGATGGCGTCGACGTTGAAGATCTCAGCAGTACTTATGATTGCGGGAATATTCAGATAGCTTTGCGCTGAAGGCGCTGGGCCAATGCACGCAGCTTCGTCGGCAAAGCGGACGTGCAACGAATCTTTGTCGACATCACTGTGAACCGCAACGGTCTTGATGCCCATCTCTTTGCATGTCCAAATGATGCGACACGCAATCTCACCGCGATTGGCGATTAGAACCTTTTTGAATTTGCGGTTGGTTGACGACATTCAATCGACCGAAAAAGTTAACGTCCAACAAGCTAAGGTCCAGTGTCTTCTGCACCAGAACTCTAGATGTTGGACGGTTGAAAGCTAACCCTTAATTCCAAACAATGGCTGACCGTACTCAACCGGTTGACCGTTCTCCACGTAAATTTTAACGACTTGACCACTCGTTTCGGCCTGAATCTCATTCATCAGTTTCATTGCCTCAATAATGCAGACCACACTTTCAGGCTCGACATTGCTACCAATCTTCACAAAGGCATCAGCAGTGGGAGAAGGTGAACGATAAAAAGTGCCGACGATCGGGGAAGGAATAATATGAAGACCCTGGTCTTCAGAAGCGGCGGTTTCTGCCTGAGCGCCGGGATGTGCAGGAGTTAGCACTGGTGCTGGAGCCTGTGCCCGCGGAAGCGGCGCCGCGTTTACCGGAACCAGTATTTCATTGGAGAGTCCCGCGGGCATCATCCCTTCGCGACGAAGTCTGACACGGAATGATCCGCGCTCAAGTTCCAATTCAGCCAAACCGTTGTCTCGCAACAGACCAATGAGTTCGCGCAACTCATCCATATTTACCGAAGCAGCCGGCTGATCTACGACTTCAGCACCAAGCTTAGCCCGCGTACGACGCTGCGAAGGGCTGTTATCGAGTTGTTCTTTCCTGGAAGACATTGAAACGTGATCGCCTTATGAGTTTGTTTAATAAAAGCGATTAGCCCCAACAGACTCGGCTAGGATTTCCGAAAATCAATTGGGGCCCATCTCTAACACGCTCTAGCGTGAATACAAATACGAGTCAAAAAAACTACTCTGTGGCGGTTGATTCATCAGCCTCGTCGCTCTTAGCTTCCGCCTTAGCCTTCTTGCTTGACTTCTTCTTGCTGGCGGCGGATTTACGCTTCTTCTCAGCTTCGAAAGCCTCTTTTTCGCGAGGATTGTCAACCAACTCAATGATCGCCAGCTCGGCCCGGTCGCCATCACGAGTTCCGAGTTTAAGTATTCTAGTGTAACCACCCGGTCGATCTTTGTATCGCTCTCCGAGTTCGCCAAAGAGTCGCTTCAATGCTGCGACTCCGGCAGTTCGTTCGGGACGTGTTTGCTTGCCCGGCAAAACCGCACTCGAGGAATTACCTGCGTGGAAAAAACCGGCCGCCTGTCGGCGAAGGTGAAGAACGCGAGCCTCCGAACCTTCTTTTGACAAGCCCTGGGCTTGCCGAGAAAGTGTGATAGCGCGCTCAACAAACGGTCGTAACTCTTTCGCCTTCGGCAGTGTGGTTACGATTCGCTCGTTTCGGGAGTTAATCAGCGAAGTCGCCAGATTTCGAAGCATCGATGAGCGATGTTCGCTGGTACGACCAAGTTTGCGATGTGCCTTTAAGTGTCGCATGACTCTAACTACACTTCCTCGTCGCCGTCGAAATCAGAAAGATCGGCGCCATCACGGCCCCCGGTGCCCGGAATTGGATTACCCTGCTCGTCAAACTCCATCCCGAAGTCAAGGCCCATTCCGTTCAAGATTTCTTTTATTTCATTTAGCGACTTCTTACCAAAGTTCTTGGTCGCGAGCATTTCGCGCTCCGTGCGTTGCACGAGGTCACGAATGGTACGAATATCTGCATTCTTCAAGCAGTTGTATGAGCGTACCGAAAGCTCAAGTTCGTCTACAGAACGATCGAGTTGATCGTTACGCGGCAACGGCGGACGCTCCATCTTTGCATAAGCAAAGTCGTCGGTGTCCTCCTCAAAATTGATAAAGATCGACATGTGATCTTTGATCAGTTTAGCCGCAAGACCGATGGAATCTTCGGGCTTTACCGAACCGTCGGTCCAAACCTCAATCGTCAACTTATCAAATTCAGTGTTCTGTCCGAGGCGCGCCGCTTCGACGTTGTAATTCACCTTCTTGACAGGAGTGTGTACCGAATCGATCGGGATATAACCCAACGAAAGATCCTCATCGAAGTTTCTATCGGCCGAAACATATCCGCGTCCGCGCTTCAATCTCATTTCGACCCGCAATGAACCACCATCGCTCACAGTTGCGATGTGCACTGTCGGATCGAGAATCTCGACATCTGCATCCGCCTCAATGTCAGCAGCGGTGACCTCACCCGCTTCCTCCTTCGAGATGCGGAGGGTCTTGGGCTCACTGCTGTGCAGCTTAAATGGAACTTGTTTGAGATTGAGAATCACGTCGGTAGCGTCTTCAACCACGCCTTTGATCGACGAGAACTCGTGTTCTACGCCCTCAATTTTCACGGCTGTAATAGCCGCTCCTTCAATCGACGACAGCAGTGCGCGGCGTAGCGAATTGCCTACTGTCGTTCCAAAGCCTCTTTCGAAAGGCTGGGCTGAAAAACGTCCGTACCGCTCAGTCAACGTTTCTGTGTCAGCCGCCAAGCGACGCGGCATCTGAAATCCCGTCCAAAGATTATTTTGATCCATAGCCATAGCGTTTTCGGTCCTAATAAGAAAGCATGCAACCGGACGGCGAAACCTCGCAGGTCGCCGCCGGTTTTAGTTGATTACTTGCTATAAAGTTCGACAATGAGCTGCTCGTTGATCAGACGATCGATGTCGTCGCGAACGGGCAGGCTGATAACGCGCGCGTTCATGTCGCCACCATCGGCCGCGATCCACGAAGGTCGTCCGCGGCCAGACGCGGTCTGCCACGCACCTTCAACGTGCGCATTCTTCCGGCTCGCTTCTTTAACACTAATAGAGTCGCCAGGCTTCACTTGATAAGAGGGGATGTCTACCTTGCGGTCATTCACGAGGATGTGGCCATGATTAACCAACTGTCTCGCTTGACGACGTGAGGTCGAGAAGCCTGCGCGGTATACCGCGTTATCAAGGCGCCTCTCGAGTAAGAACAGAAGGTTCTCACCCGTGATGCCTTTCATTCTGGCAGCGCGCTCGAAATAATTCCGGAATTGTCCCTCGAGGATGAAGTAGATTCTCTTAACCTTCTGCTTCTCTCGCAGCTGCTGTCCATAACCTACGAGAGCCTTGCCACGACGCAACGAATTACCGTGCTGACCTGGCGGTTGAGTACCTCGTTTTTCAATCGGACAAGCCGGTTTGTAACACCTATCACCCTTCAAAAAAAGCTTAGCGCCTTCACGACGGCAAAGGCGACACACTGCATCTCTATACCTAGCCAATTAATTGCCTCCAGTCTTTTTGTTAGACGGAAAAGTTTACAGGCGGTGCCAGCACCAGCCCTTCTTCCTTTGGGTTAATACATTTCAGATTTCAGATTTCAGATTTTAGATTGATGTTTAATGCGCGCAATCTGCAATCTGAAATCTTAAATCAACAATAACTAGACTCTTCGTCGCTTTGGCGGACGACAGCCATTGTGGGGAATCGGAGTGGTATCGCGAATTGTTGACACTCGAATTCCGGCATTCGCGATGGCACGGATGGCTGACTCACGACCGCCACCCGGTCCTTTCACTCGAACTTCGCATTGGTGCATACCAGCTTCATGCGCCTTTTTGGCCGCTTCATATGCTGCCTGTTGCGCTGCGAACGGAGTCCCTTTACGTGAACCACGAAAACCGCGCGCGCCGGCCGACGACTGCGCAATCAGGTTTCCCTCAAGATCCGTAATCGAGATCATCGTATTGTTGAACGATGCCGCGATATGCACGATACCGTTTGGTACATTCTTCTTTTCTTTCTTGCGAAAGACCTTCTTTTTACCACCAGCTTTTGCCATAACTTTTATCTTTGTATTTTGTACTTCGTACTTTGTGCTTCGTGCTTAGTTCATTGCTCTCAATACAACAAAGTACAAAGCACTAAGCTCCAGGTACAACTGACCTACTTCTTACCGGGCGCCTTCTTCTTGGCGATGGTGGCGCGACGTGGTCCTTTACGAGTGCGGGCGTTAGTGTGCGTGCGCTGACCCCGAACCGGTAGGGCACGCCGGTGTCGAAGCCCACGATAGCAGCCGATGTCCATCAAACGTTTGATGTCCATCTGAACTCGCTTACGCAGATCGCCTTCGATCTCTCCTTGAGCTTCAAGGATGCCACGAATGCGGCTCAACTCATCTTCGCTCAAATCCCTGACGCGAGTGTCAACGTTGACACCAGCCTCTTTCAAAACAGAATTCGAACGCGATCGGCCGATACCATAAATGTAGGTCAGCCCGATTTCTGCCCTCTTATTTGGCGGAAGATCCACCCCAGCTACACGTGCCATTACTGATTACTATCCTTGTCTTTGTTTATGTTTGGGATTCACGCAAATCACCCGTACCACGCCTTTGCGATGGATGATTTTGCACTTGTCGCACATCTTCTTTACCGACGCACGGACTTTCATTACTCAACCTCTACTCTTCGAATATCCTACTTGTAACGATAAGTGATTCGGCCCCGATTAAGATCGTAGGGCGATAACTCAACTAAAACTCTGTCACCTGGGAGAATGCGTATAAAATGCTTGCGCATTTTTCCCGAGATGTGCGCAAGCACCTGGTGCTGGCTTTCTTCCAACTCAACCCGAAACATAGCGTTTGGCAAAGTCTCCAGCACCTTCGCCATTACTTCTATCGCTTCTTCCTTCGCCATATCCTCTCAGATTGAAATTTTTGCCCTTGCCGACAAACTGCGAAGAATAGCATGCCCATCTGTCGTTTGCCAAGCCGAGCAGCGCCTATCAGTTACAGGCGGCCGAATATGGGCTCGAACTCTGTCCCACTGCAACCCGTGTAAGGACTTCCGGCCCTTCCTCGGTGATAGCAATGGTGTGCTCAACGTGCGCACTTGGCTGGCCATCCATGGTGACAACGGTCCAGCCATCCGACAAAACCTTAGTAAAATGCGTCCCTTTGTTGACCATGGGCTCAACAGCGAAGACATAGCCGACCTTGATTTTCGGCCCCAAACCCGGCTTTCCGTAATTCGGGATCTGTGGATCTTCGTGCATCCTTCGGCCGATACCATGGCCCACATAGTCTCTGACAACCGAATAACCGTTTGACTCGGCATGCTGCTGGACCGCCCAGCCGATATCTCCCAGGTGTTTCCCTGGCCGGCACTGGTCGATCGCCAGGTCCAGGCATTCTTCAGTGATTCGGATCAGCTGCATTCGCTGCGCATCAACCTTTCCCACCGGCACAGTGGTAGCGGTGTCACCCACAAAGCCGCCGAGCGTTACACCGCAGTCAATGGAAAAAATATCTCCCTCTTTCAGCTTGTAGCCAGAAGGAAAACCGTGAACTACTTGTTCATTGACGGAAGCGCAAATGGAATACGGAAAACCGTTGTATCCCTTGAAGGTTGGCAGCGCTCCAGCATCGCGAATCATTTTCTCCGCCACCTGATCGATTTCGATGGTGGTGATTCCGGGTTCAACCAAAGTTCTTAAATGCGAGAGGACCTGGCCCGCCAGTTTGCCTGACTCCCGCATCTTATCGATTTCCTTTTTTGACTTGCCAATAATCATTTCTACTTCAGTCAGTTACGATTGCTACGACCTTGCGATAAATCTCTTCGGCGTCACCAATTCCTTCGACGGTTCGCAACAAACCAGACTGTCGATAATAATCAATTAGGGGACGCGTCTGTTCGTCGAAGGTGGCGAGTCGAGTTCGCACTGTCTCAGGATTGTCGTCCGCTCGATGAGTAAGCTGCGCTTCCGGGTGATTGTCGCAGACGTTATCAACCTTCGGCGGCTTAAAGTAGACATTGTAAATCTCGTTACAAACCGGACAGTTAAGCCGGCCTGTCATGCGCTTTTCAAGCAAATCGTACGGAGTGTCAATCAACACTGGAACGATTCGGTTGCCTTGCTCCTGCGCCAGAGATTCCAAGCT
>JBKPQV010000303.1:0-8060 GCA_046734235.1 Acidobacteriota bacterium | reverse complement strand
ATACCTAACCTACAAAGAAGCAACTCGCAGCGTTGAATACCACAACCGCAGTTGGTGGATTGTTCATATGCGGCCTGATTCAATGAATCTTACGCGCTAAGACGAACCTTGGCGCTGAAGGTATTGAAGCAATTTCCAGATCGTTGAACACATATAAAAAATCCACCAACTGCGGTTGATGGTATTCAAGGAGATGTTTCTGGTTTCTTTCTAGGCTAGGTATGAACAATCCACCAACTGCGGTTGGTGGTATTTCAAGGCTCTCTTGCGTACTGTCCTATTCTGAATTGAAGTAAACTTGCAGTTCGCCCAATTCAATCACGGAGGATCAACTTCTCTTGCGCCATTATTTTGCGTTGGCTCTCACACTCTTATTTCTAGTACCTCAGAGTCCCCCAACAAACACAATCTCGAACCCGACACCGTTACCACCTCCCACGGTGAAAAGCGAAGACTATAGAAGTGCCGCCGCCAAGATCATTGGCGCTGCATTAACTAGCGATAAGGCTTATAAGCGATTAGCCCACCTTACTGACAACATTGGAAACCGGCTTAGTGGCTCAACGAACCTGGAGCGCGCGATCGGATGGGCGGTAGCGGAGATGAAGCGCGACCGACTCGATAATGTGCGTACTGAAAAAGTGATGGTGCCACACTGGGTCCGAGGTGAGGAAAGCCTGGAGCTTACAAGTCCAGTATCACGAAAGTTGCCTATGCTTGGTCTCGGCAACAGTGTGGGCACTGCTCCAGGGGGAGTTTCTGCAGAGGCGATCGTTGTTCGTGGTTTCGACGAACTCGACACCCTGGGCGAAGCTGCGCGAGGTAAGATCGTAGTCTATAACGTGCCTTTTACATCCTACGGCGCCACTGTTGTTTATCGCTTATCAGGAGCTTCTCGGGCGGCTCATTATGGAGCCGTTGCTGCAATAGTTCGTTCGATTACGCCGGTTAGCCTGCAGACGCCGCACACTGGCGCCATGCGTTATGACGAAACGCAACCCAAGATTCCGACGGCCGCCATTACCATCGAAGGTGCTGAACTTCTGCAGCGAATGTTCGATCGCGGTGAACATCCAACTCTGCGTTTAAAGATGGACGCAAAGTTCTTGCCCGAAGCTGAATCAGCAAATGTGATTGCCGAAATTAAGGGATCAGAAAAACCAGACGAGGTGGTTCTCGTAAGCGGCCATTACGATTCGTGGGATGTCGGCCAGGGAGCACATGACGATGGCGGCGGCTGTATTGTCGCCTGGCATGCACTAACACTACTCAAGGAACTCGGATTGAAACCTAGACGAACAATTCGAGTAGTACTTTACACGAACGAAGAGAACGGTGGTCGTGGCGGTATCGCTTATCGAGAAGCGCATCGCGCTGAATTAGCGAATCACGTTCTCGCGATTGAGTCGGACTTGGGGACCTATCGTCCGGTCGGATTCGGTCTTGGTGCTGCTGCAGCACCGCAAGCTCGCGCAAACATGCAGGAGATTGCGAAACTACTTGCAGGAATTCGCGCCGATCGCATTGCCGCTGAGGGCGGGGGCTCCGACATCGGCCCGATCGTCGCTGAAGGAGTGACGGGTGGAAGCTTCGATGTCGATAGTTCGCGCTATTTCGAAATACATCACACCGCCGCCGATACTCTCGACAAGATCAACCCGCAGGATGTTTCGTTGTGTGTAGCAGCAATGGCAGTGATGATCTATACCGTGGCAGACATGCCTCAAGGGTTGAAGTAAACGACTATCTCATTTTCCCTATATCATTTGATATTTTTCAATTGGCATTCCGTGTTCTCAGTGGACCTGATTGGATGAGGTCAGTACCACCTCGCGGTAGCGGGTGGGCCCTAGCTGTCCCATTGGAATGATGTCGAACAGACTCTATTACATAAAGTTCGTAATTTGGCCCACCCGCTACCGCGAGGTGGTACCGACCTCATCTTATCGATGATCGAGATCGGGTGATGGATCTGTTCAAAGTTGTAGGGTTGACCACACAGGCCACCCCTACATTATCCACGCAAGCAAGAACAACACGCCAAGCAACAGCGCTACGCAGGAAGCGACAATCACTGCGTACAGTGTCCACTTTGAAGTCAGCACCAGATATGACTCGCGGAAGTCTTCCGGATTGTAGTGAACGACAACATCTTCAGGGAATGAATTAGCTTTTCGCCTTGCCCACTTCAGTGAACTGTGTGCGGGCAGTTGAATGCGCACCGGAAAGATCGAGTCGTTAACAAACTCTTGGCCATCTACTTGATAGGTATACCGGATCAAGGGAGAGTGTTGAAATGCGGGCACACTGAATCTCGCGTTGGCAGGCCGATAAGTTCCTTTCTCAATTACTCGACCTTGCGTCGCTTTCCATAAACTAAAGAGTCGACGGTTCTTTAACTGTCTAAATCCTGTCCATAGACCAACTATCCCGAGCAGGGACCCGAACAGGCCGGCAATAAGATTCTCCATGCTGTTAATCCCTGGCCGACGTCACTTCAGAACTACCCTGGATCCACTTGGAGGGATCATGCCCAGCAAATGTGGGACAAAAAAGTCATATCGTTTGTGATCTCCGTAAGCACTAAAACTCGCCCTCTTTTAAAGGCGGGTTGCTGAATCGAAGCCATACATTCTAAACCGGGAGGCGTTCTGGCGGTAGATCTCAGAATGGAAGAACTCATCCGAAGATTACGCCGATTACGCCGATTTCTTTATGAATGAATTGAGCTGATTTTCAGCAAGGTTATTGACTTGAGCGTAATCGGCGTAATCTGTGGATAGTCGTATTTGCTAACACAACCGAAAATCTGAGGAGTATGATGTCGCAAACAGAAAACGACTCGGAATACGGAGCGGCGTAACGTCGAGTTTAATGGAGTTCTGTATTTTGCCGACATGAACCCTAACCTGAACTACGACGACAGGTTACCGGATAGTAGTGTCTAGATTAGCTAGCACAGAACAAGAAGATTTTGAGAGAAAGAAAGGAAGAATACATGGCAAATGTGAAACCGATTCCAGAGGGATACCATTCAGTAACCCCCTATATAATCATCAATGGCGCGACCGCCGCACTCGACTTTTATAAGAAAGCGTTTGGCGCTGTTGAGCTCTTTAGAATGGAGCACGCGGGCAAGATTGGACACGCCGAAATCAAAATCGGCGATTCACCAATTATGCTCGCCGACGAACAGCCTGAGATGGGCTATGTGGGACCGCAATCGTTGGGTGGCACCCCGGTAAGTTTGATGATTTACGTCGAAGACGTCGACACAATCTACAAGCAAGCCATCAATGCGGGAGGAACTGAACTAAAAGCGTTGCAGGATCAGTTTTATGGAGATCGTTCGGGCACGTTAAAGGATCCGTACGGTCACGTCTGGACAGTGGCGACGCATAAGGAAGACGTAACTCCGGAAGAAATGAACAAACGCATTAAAGCGGCTCACGCCTAAATTAAGCCTTGGAGTGCGGTGACCTGGCACCGCTTTGTTACAGTTAGACTCGTCGAGCCAGTGCTTTAAAAACTTTTTGGACGAGCCTCGCTGTAACAAAGCGGTGCCAGGCCACCGCACTCCAAAGTTTCCCCTAAGATCCAAAACAATACAACGCGCTGCGCGTGCGAATATAGAGATGACCATCAGCAATTGCCGGTGTGGCGAAAACTTCGTCATCCAATTCGTTCACAGCAATAACTTCCCACTCACCCTGCGCTTTTAATACTGACACCGCGCCAGCTTCACCGATCAAGTACACCTTGCCATCACCTCCAACCGGAGATGAAAAGTATTTGTCGATTGCCCCATGAAGCCGCCCTTGCTTAATCACATTGCCCGTTGCTGGATCAAACGAAAGGAGAATTCCGCTGTCGTTAATCATGTAAAGCACGCCCTTATAGAGCAATGTTGACGGGACTTGTGGTACAGGCTTCTGATAACGCCAGCGAATCGCATTTGCCGTTTGATCTCCTTCTCCGCCCATTTTGATCGCCAGCAATCCATTTTCCGAGGCCATCATCGAACGAAAAACTTCCCAGTCTTTGGCATTTAACTTTTCGTCGCGGTCCAAATCGAACGCTTCAAACGCAGCGCTCAACATTTTGTCCATTGGACCAGTACCGGAGATCTCTGTTTTAGCAACTTGATGGTCACCATTCGTGTCGTACTTGGTTAAGCCTTCTTCAAAGGTTACCGTTGCAACTTGCTTACCCGGCTGATTCTGAGGAAAACCCCAACCATTTATGTAGAGATACTCGGAGTCATGACTCGCGATCGACTTCATCTCGCAAGCTAACCCGCGCACCCACCAAACCCGTTTTCCATCTTCGACCGAATAGGCCGACAGTTGAAACGATTCAGGAATGATTATCTGTTTCGCACCTTGTTTGGGTTGATAAATAATCGGCGTAGAGTAGCCAGAGATAACCACCGGTCGCTCTACTTTCCAGCGCACCTTTCCATTATTTTTGTCCACGGCTATCAAAAAAGAAGTGGGATTATCCTGATCGACTGGAAGGATAACTTTGTCGTCGACAAGGATTGGCGAGGCACCAAAACCGTAGAACATGTTGAAAGGACCGAGCGGCAATCTCCAACGCTCCTTTCCTGCTCGATCGAATGAAATCAAACCGAACTCCTGAAAGAATGCGTAGACATTAGTGCCGTCCGTGACAGGACTTGGCGATGCCGGTCCGTTTACATTTTGTAGACGACCGGCTTTACTTCGCGGGATTTCCCTCTGCCATAACTGCTTTCCAGTCTTACGATCCAGACAGATCACAAACAACTTGTGAGTGTCCTTCTCCTTACTGTGTGCCGTCACAAAAATGCGATCCTTCGTCAGCACGGGTGATGAATGGCCCGGAGGTAGTTCTGCCTTCCAAACCACGTTTTTGTTTGGACCAAACTCGGTTGGCAAATTAGTCGAATCGGAAACGCCCGTGCCATTTGGCCCACGAAACTGTGCCCAGTCTTCTGACGCCGAAACGCTTGCTGACAAAGCAATAATCAACGTGATGAGTGTAATTGCTAATTTCGACATATGTTTTTCGCTTCTCTACCGCTGTGATGTGGTTGATGACTGTCCCAGGTACTTGTCAAACCATTCAAGATTCGACTTCATTGCTATTAATTGCATTTTCGGTTCCGTTGGCCCATGAGGTTGCCGAGGTAACACTAGCATTCTTGTCGGCACGTGTTGAGCTTTCAGCGCATTGTAAAATTCGTAACCCTGTGAAATGGGGACGCGTATGTCCGCATCACCTTGTTGAATCATGGTTGGTGTGCTTACACCTTTTACATTGAACATCGGCGAATGTTTTTGATAAGCGTCGAAAGCTTCCCACGACTGCCCACCCATATAATCCGGAACAAACCCCGGAATATCGGCAGTGCCGTTGAAACTCATCAAGTTAGTAACTGGCGCACCTGCTGAAGCGACCTTAAAACGTTTAGTCTGCGTCACAATCCATGACGTCATGAATCCGCCGTAGCTCCAACCCATTACCCCTAAGCGTTCCGGATCTGCAACTCCCATCTCGATGACGCGATCAACTCCAGTCATTAAGTCCTGATAGTCTCCACCGCCCCAATCCTTCATGTTCGCTCTTCTGAACTCGGTACCATAGCCACTTGAACCGCGCGGATTCGCACGTAGGATTGCGTAACCGCGAGAAGCAAACGTTGCAAGGGGATAGACACCACGTCCTCCAATAAAGGTCTGCTGAAATACTCCAGCTGGACCACCATGAATATTCAGGATTAGCGGCACACGATGACCGACTTGAAAGCCCACCGGATACGTAAGTAGCCCTTCAATTATTTTGCCGTCAGTCGATTTCCACTGGATGACTTCAGTCCTTCCTGTAACGGGAAGCTTTTGGTCTGCATTCACCTGACTAACGCGCACGGAAGTAAAATTTGAAGCCTGGGCCACATAAACATCCCCGGGCACTTCAGGTGTTTGGCGAATATAACCAAATGCAGTGCCGGTCCGATTGAGCGACACGCCGGTAAGAACATTCTGGCTTCTGTTAAGTTCTGCAATCTTGTTTGTCGCAACGTCGAGCGAGTACGTTTGCGTGATCATCCCGACCGCCTCGCTGAAATAGATTTTTTTGCTGTCAGACGACCAGCCAACAATCCCGGGTGAACCGTCGTAACTTGGTGCCAAACTTTTCGGTTGGCCGCCGCCTGAAGGGAACACCTGGATTACTGCGTTTTGCGCCCAGCGTGGTTCGGCCGAGGTTAGCGCTATTGAGTTGCCATCGGGCGAATAGAAGGGGCCACTTTCGGCAACATTGGGACTGTTAGCAAGGACCGTGGTCTTTCCCGAGGCAATTTCAACAATCGAAACATCCGCCGTGGGCCAATCATTGGCAATTGCAGTCTTTGTATAAGAAAAAGCAATGCGGGAACTATCAGGCGCCCAATCAAAAGAATCGACGTTGTAGTTGCCATCAGTCAGTTTTCGTGGCTCACGCTTTCCGTTTTGATCTTTCTGCACGCCGATGACATAGAGTCGGCTCATCTTCAAGTTTTCATCGACCCAGCGGAAATCGTTACGAGCTTTGTCGTTCTTCTCTTCATCTTCGGTTTTGGAGTCAGTCATGGTATAGGCAATCGACTTCCCATCTGGTGACCACAAAAAGTCCGAGATACTGACTTTCGCCTCAGTGAGTGGTTCCGCCTCGCCGCCATTCAGGCTTAGTAGATAAATATTATTCTTGTTGTCCTTACGATTTGAGAGGAAGGCAATCCAATTTCCATCAGGCGACCAACGGGGATTGCTTGATGATTTTTCACCAAACGTCAATTGCATATTCTGCTTGGAGACAACATCACCAATCCAAACCTGAGTAATGTACTCGCTTTTGTCCGACGTCATTACTGCTTCGGAAACTGTGTACAAAACCTTCTTGGCATCCGGAGAGACTCTTGGGGTCCCAGCTACCTTGAGCTTGATTTGCAGTTCTGGCTCCCACACAGCTTGCGCGCTTACGGCAGCAACAAAGAGGAGGATAAGAAGCGAGACGCTTAGGGTTTTCATGATCAATCTCCTGATTAGATAAGGGATTTCGCGGTAACTACGTGTGCAGAGTTTTTACTCGTGACTTGAGTGAAAGTCAACGCGTTTGTGTTGAAACGAACACTTAAAAGGGCCTCCAAAAAACTGGAGATAAATCAATACTCACTTTCTTGCGTAGTACCTAATTTTGAAAGACTGTCTAACGAAAACGGGAGTATAGCGACAGCTATGCGGAACAGGAGCGGAGCGACTGCAGAACACCTTTACCACCAAGACTCAAAGACACTAAGACACAAATCCTAAATTGTTTGAGCAGTTCGTGTCTTTGTGTCTTCGAGTCTTGGTGGTAAAGGTTTTTCTACAGTCGCTCCTATTCCATATTGCAGCATTTCGCTGTTAATTCCAGACAAGAGCTTTCGCAATCGACAATTAGTCCATCCGCGACCCTTTGCCGACTTGACACATTCGTGAGTGCACTCATATATTTTCATGAGCATACTCATGAATCATTATGCCAACCAGAATTAAGGCCAAAAAGGCAACGAAGAAACGACCTGCGAGTAAACGCGCGCAAAGCAAACAAGCGATCCGTGATCGCATTGTCAAAGCAGCTCTCAATCTCTTTCAAACGAAAGGGTTCGAAACAACTACTACCAAAGCGATCGCTCGGAAGGCCGCTATCGCCGAGGGCACTGTCTTTAATTACTTTCGCACCAAGGAAGATATTGCCCTCTACTTCTTTGAAGAAGAGGTCGATCACGCCATTGCCGCCGTACGAAATAATCCGCGGCTGCGCAAAGCACCCCTTGAAGAAAAACTGTTTAACCTGGTCCATAGCCAACTGGAGTTCCTGGCCCCTTACGAACGATTTATCGGCGCGGCCCTGTTGCACGCGCTAAACCCAGCTTCACACCTGGGAGCATTTAGTCATCGGGCTCAACAACTTAGACATCGATACCTGGCTTTCGTGGCAGAGCTTATTGAAGACTCTTCGCCGAAACGCTCGAAAGATGCTTTGTCATGGCTGGTGCC
>JBKPQV010000302.1:0-4135 GCA_046734235.1 Acidobacteriota bacterium | reverse complement strand
CCGTATAAGGTACCTGGTCCTAGTCTAATCTGGCCGTCTGTATGTTCAGCCACCTCCTGCATGATGCCGTAACCATGCAAGTCGCCATCCGACAACGACAGCAGAATATGAAAGACAGAAGGTCTTAACGGTACAAGAGTTTGCGGATCGGTGTCTTTTCCAGTCTTCGATTTCAACTTGTATCCTCGTCCGATATATCGCGCGGCGATATATTAGATGGGCAAATCCACTCTGTCAACTGGTATCGAGGAAATTGGAATGGAATTTGGAATTTGGAATTTCGGATTTCCGCACTGATCCACGAAATCCGCAATCCCCAATCCACAATTGCAAATTCCTGGCCAAAACGCCCTATTGCCTTCCTTTTCTGGAACATCACGGATCGCCTTCCAGAAAAAAGTCTTGCAATCGCGTTTTCCAATCGTTAATGTTGACGTTGGCAGCTACCTTCGCCGCCGTCCTTGAGCAACGTAGTATTCACCCGCCCCAAGCCTCAGAAGATTATTAAGAAGTAAATCAAATCACTTAAGTTCTAGCCCCGCCTCAAAAAAGAAAACTTCATCATGTCCGTTTCAAATCGTGTGCGTCCTCTGTCGACGTTTGCAATAAGCTTGGCGATCATTCTTGTCGTCGCGCTCACCGGCAACGCAAAAACCACCTCTGATTCTCGAACTGCTCCGTCCAGCGGTAGCACTAACGGAGTAACGTTGAACCTGGCAGACTTTGGTGCTGTAGGTAATGGCGTCGTGGACAATGGTCCTGCTTTTCAAAGTGCGTTGGACGCACTAGTTACAGCAGGTGGAGGAACTCTACTCGTTCCCGCAGGCAGTTATCTTGTCGCAACCCCGGTCGTCAAGGATTTTTCATCGCTAGCCGGTGGGTCGATTACGATTCGAGGTGTTCCGTCATCGACAATGCCGGCTCCGCCGAGCGCGAGTGGTCAGGAATTGTCAGAAGGCTTGGATCTCACTTCCGAGATCATTCCGGCTACCGGCCCCAACCAGGTTACCTTCACTCTCAGTCACCTCAGTCACCTCTTAGTCGAGCACATAGGATTCACTGGACGCCCATCACAATTTACAGATGCTTTAATAACGCTATATTTCGTCGATATTGATGATGCCAAAATTCGGCATTGCGAGTTCTATGGTCTTAGCACGTTCGGAGTAACACCAGAACTTGGTGGCGGTAACCTCGTAAGGGCCGTGGATAGCGAGTTGTCAATCGAATTGAGTGTGTTCCTTGGCTGTACAGCAAACAGTGGCGCCTACGGCGCGCTGGTTGAAAATCTTTACTGGCGAAAATTCAACATCAACAATTCGATCTTCCTCGACTACGGCCAACGCACCTTTTTTGGTAAGACGGGACTCGGTGCACCCCTGTCCTGGATCGACATCGGCAACGCTACCGCAGTAACTCCGGATTCTCCCCGACGAGAATTTGTGGTGCGTGATACGTTTCTTGATGAAGGAGGCTGGGTAGGGATCAGTGCCTTTCCTTCCCGCTGGGGACCATTTCAGCCAATTCACCTGGTATACATTTCTGGTCTGAAGATGAATGTCTCAAACTTTGTGACGACAGGCCACGCACTCTACGATCTGCAAAACGTTCTAATTGAAAGATCTCACTACGGTTGGAGTCACAACGCTTATGCCGCTATCGATATGCATAAGGTCAGCAACGCGATCCTGGATAATCTGACTTGCATTGACCATGCGAATCGACTCCTGGCAAATGAAAACATTGGTCAACTGACAGTTATCAACTCACAATATTCCGAACTACTTTCAAATCCGCAAACAACGACTGTATTGAACACCTCTCCGGAAAACGATCCAGTACAGTATGTTCGACAACAATACCTTTCCGTTTTGGGGAGACAACCGGATCCGGCAGCTCACTTCTACTGGTCGAACACTTTCATAAGCTGTGGCCCGGATGCCAATTGTGTAAATGAAAAGCGTGCGGTCTTGAGCGAATACCTCCATCGCAATCCGCAAACGAATTTTTCATTGCTAGGTGCTGTCGTTGACGAAAATGGCAATCCAATGAGTGGCATGACTGTCACTTTAGGCGGCCTTCAATCGGTGGCGACAACAACAGATTCAGCCGGCCAATTCCGGTTTTCTAATTTGCCCACCAGCGGTAGTTATCCCATTGCGGGACACAAAGGTCATTATAGTTTTGCCCAAACCATTGCGCTTCCGACTGCAGACCTTTCGGTTACGTTCAATGCCACCCTGGACCATCATTCAATTAGGGGTCGAGTCGTACACTACAACGGTACTCCATTGAGCGGCGTCGCCCTGCAATTGGCCCAAGCACCCGCAACCACAGCCACAGACACAGCCACTACTGACGAAAATGGCAATTATTCGTTTTCCAATCTACCTGCCGGTTTCAATTACACAGTGGTTCCTACCTCTACGGACCTTATATTTGGTCCAGGCAGTAGAGATTTTCAGGATCTATCAGCGGATCAGACTGCGAACTTTTTTGGACAGCAAAGAAATATTTCCATCGAGGGCAAGGTGATTGACGAATTTGGCAATCCCCTCAGCGAGGTCGAGGTTAGACTGTCTGGTCCCCGTTCGGCCAACGCACTAACAGATTCATGGGGCAACTTTCGCTTTACGGAGTTGCCTACCAGCAGCAACACCTACACAGTCGAAGTAAACAAACGTCACTACAGTTTTGAAACCAGCAGTAAAACATTTGCATTTCCGATCGAGGATGTATCTGTAACTTTCAATGCCCGGTTGAATCGTCACTCGATCAACGGTCGAATTACACGCGCTAACGGTACGCCAATCAGCGGAGTCAGCGTACAATTCGCCCAATCACCAACAACTACTGTCACGACTGATGAAAGTGGCAGTTATTCCTTTCCCAATCTACCTGCCGGTTTAAATTACACAGTCGTTCCAACTTCTGCCGACTTCATATTCACTCCTGTCAATAAAGACTTTCAGGATCTATCGGCAGATCAGACTGCTGACTTTGTCGGTCAGTTGAAAAACATCTCCATCGAGGGTGAAGTAATCGACGAAAATGGCAATCCACTTGACAACGTCGACATTAGATTAACTGGTTCACAATCGGCAGTCGTGGTTACAGCCTCAACCGGCAGCTTTCGGTTTTCGAGTTTGCCAACAAACGGCAACTACACTGTTACAGTCAGCAAGCGCCATTATCACTTTTCTAACAACGGTCAAACTTTTAACCAGCCAGCAGAAAGCCTTTCCGTGACCTTTTGCGGCGAGCTGAATCATCACTCGATCAATGGACAGATCACGCGGTCCAACGGAACAGGTATTAGCGGCGTGGCAGTGCGGCTAATGCAACCAACACTTGTTGTCACGACGGATGCGAATGGGTCTTACTCATTTCAAAACTTACCGGCAGGACAAAACTATTCTGTTGTTCCATTTTTGAGCGGATTTGAGTTTACTTCTCAAAATAGCGCCATTGTCGATCTGTCAGAAGATGTAACTTCAAATTTCCTAGGCAAGCTCAAACCAGAGCTGCTTATGGTTGAAGGTAGTGATCTAGCGATCGCTCTTGAATCCTTGAGCTTCGTCACTCAGCCGGTTTCGATCTTTAACTCCCTCGCATTAGGGAGTGACCAAATAACTCGAGTAATCGTGTTCGGAAGGAACTTTGAAAATTACAGTGACCCCACGCAGGTCTCTTTGGTCGCAGTGGATGACGAAGGAAACACGTATCCGCTCGAGATCGAAAAAGTTAGCGAGATTGCGGCGCAGCCATCGTTGAAGCAGATCAATTTCAAGCTTTCAGAAGCATTACCTCGCGGAACCTGTCTAATGCTGAGGCTTTCTGTCGCAGGCGTTCAAAGCAACATTCCAAAAATTTGTATTGCCAGTGGACCATAAACTTCCATAAACAATTGTAAGAAAGCTCCAATTTTAAACATCCGCTTGATCGTACAAGAGTAAGATCAGGTGGATTTCCATGCAGTGAATCGCTTTTGGGTAAGGATTGATAGAGTCTCGTTCTTTGTTGGTGTGAGTTCGTGTGATTTCGTGGATTGTATGTTATTTGGAGGGTTAAGAACGATCCACGAAATCACACGAACTCACACCAATAAGGTCTTACACTCCTGAAATTGGCCGCG
>JBKPQV010000301.1:0-7410 GCA_046734235.1 Acidobacteriota bacterium | reverse complement strand
GGTTGAAACCAGATTTCGCAAAATGCTTACTCGAGTTTGGGGTACGCCAAATAGATCAGCAACAACTGGAGTGCGAGCAATCTTTTCTTGTAGAGAAACAAATAGCCCGTTCTCCTTCACGTAACGGCGATAGCGCTTCGCCATGTCCGTATAGTTGCCGCTGTTGAAAAAGACCATTCTTCCGCTGCGTAAATATCCAAAACGATTGAGTTGCGATCGCCAGCGGGGACCAATCACAGTTGGGCCACCGGCTGGATGAGAGAATTGATAGCTTGCATCGTCGGGCGTCTCGATAATTACCATCATCGACGACCGGCCTTTTTGAAAGCCCCACCATGACATCGACCATGATTCAATCACGTGACTTTGGAGCAGACTGTGATCTGTTTCGGCAATCTTACCCTCGGGAGTTATGGTCCGTATCGGGTAGTACTGTTTCGGCCAGTTGCGAGGCAACAACGTTCCGCGTCCATTGGGCAACAGTGTGTAATCAACCTCACGCGCATCAAGTGCCCCGGGCCAATCGAGTTGTCTTAACGTCGCGCCTTTTTCATTAGCGACTACATCAAAAACCAGCTCTTCAGTTTTGCCCTGCAAACAGATCGTCAGAAAAATGTCTAAAGGAATGGATGCATTGTTAGCCTGCCAGTCGGAAAGAGCGATCTTTACACCGGTCTTAAAACCAGTTTCGTAAGTAACAATGGATATTTTTTTCGCATCAGCAAGACGAAGTGAAAAATCGCGACCGGCAGACTTGACCAGGGTATCGCCAATCGTTGATGGCAAAGTAGTCCAGAGTGATTCACCGGCCTTGACGGATAACCCAAGGCTCTTTTCATTGAGCGTGACTGAATTTGTTTTGCCTTCAATCAACCAGGCGTCACCGCGATGCGATACCGTGACTGGCATTGCACCCCACTGATCGCGGGAGAGTTGTTGCGCTTGAGTTAGAGATTGACAGCAGCAGGTTATCACTATGAGCAGGAGTATTTTGTTAGCCATATTCCAAATCAAATCAGATTGATCCGATCTTCCTCACCTATTGCAGGTAACTTTTCTAACTGCAATTTCAATTCTTGATCCGAATAGTGCTGCGCTGCGCGTCGAAGTAACGGAAACAACTGCTTTGGCGGCCATTCACCCAACTGCTGATACGTCCACTTCTGTCCCAACGAAAAGGGAGTCAGAAACTCCAGCGCTTTGCGTATGCTCCGTCCATCTGACGTTTTGAAGTTCCATAAGTCGACTGATAGGTTTTCACCAAGTCGCGCGAGCAACATCAGACCATCTAGATTGCCAACGCTGTAGCCCCAAGCCCGAGTTCGCGCCAACTCCAATGGTTGCCGCCCATCAGGTTCGATTTGCGCAGCAATCCGTTTTGTGCGGGCAGTAAGGAGAACGTTGCGCGCGAGATCAGTCTTACCAAGGAACAATGCAAAAGAGACAACCTGAACGTCGTAATAGGTCCCATGGTTATTCTTTGCAGCTGATTCGTCCCGGCCGTTCTTACTCTCAATCATCCACTGCAAAAATTTCGCAAACCAATCTTCCATTCCGCGTTGATCAGCTGCGGTCCACGACTCCGAACCAGCAAGCAATCCAATCGCGTCCACCACACGAGTGAGCCCGCGAGTCTCAATCAAGCCAATCCCTCTTCCAGTGGTAATTCCCGGTATCCCCTGCGCAAACTGCAAATTTGGATTCATGCGCGTTGCCGGATTCAAAAAGAAAACACGCAACAGCTCCGTGGCCTTCCTTGCGTACTCTTCTTTGCCCACGAAGTAATAAGCCAGCGCGAGAGTTTCCACGGCCGACTCCATCTGGTCCTTCACTCGATGATTGTTAATTTTTTCGATTTCCGGATTTCGCTCGCCGTCCCTGCGAATGTATGGGAGTCCATTCTGCTTCGCAGGATCAGGCCAAAAGTATGGGGCCTGGCTCATGTAGTCGTGCTTGTCGCCACTAGGAGGAGCGACGTCCTTGGTGGTCACCGAAAATGGACCAGTATCCAGTGCCTTATTTGCATCGCGTTCCAGTTTTGTGAGGGCTGGAGTTAAAGATTTGTCACCGTTTGCAATTCGTCTTTTCGTTGAGTCCAGTCGCTTCGAGTCAAGGAGAAATACGCGTGGAGACGATGAAAGCCTGGTATTCCCCAGCACTCTGCTGAAAAACGAAGTATCGAACAACAGAAATACAGCCAAAAGAATGAACTTACACGACTTGATCATTTCGCGTTAACTGGAGTCAGCTCTAAATAAAACAAGCGCATTAATTCTCCACCCTTGATTTCGGTTGGCTTCACTGCAATTTCGTGTTTGCCGGGGCCGAGCTTAACTGTGCCTAGCGTAATGACAGTCGACTCATTTTCACTTGGCGTTGGTTGAACCACACCTTGTAGCTTTTGCTCACCAATTTTGACTTCATAACTACCGACATTTTCTTTTGAACCAGTCGCATACTTGACCTTCACTTCAAACTCCTGGGTCGTATTCAATCGCACTTGCCAGCCAACCCAGTCGGTCATTTTTCGCCACTCCATTACATATGCTCTAAACGCTTTGCCATCACCATAACGCAGTCCTGCTCCATGCATCTCCCCATCGAAAGTCCGCAAAACGTTCGTCTCGTTAACAGCGAGTAGACGCGTGGAACTGACGGTAAGCTGTTCTCCTAGTTCAACCACAACCACACCGTCCGCAAGGTCTGGAGATTTGCGAGGCACTGAGATGATCAGATCACTTGAATTGAAGTGTTTTGCTTGTAGCGGCCTCCGAGCGGCATCTGAAAGGAGGTATGTCTTCACAGGGACATTCTTTAATCCGCCCACAATCAACTTTCCATCGCGTGGCCATTTAAAAACATGAAGAAATAACTTGTTACCCTTTGTCGACGACTCACCCCATGATTGAACAGGCAACGCCGACCGCTCACTCCCATAGATACTCTCGCCATTAACCTCAAGCCATTTTCCTATGCCCCGCAGAATCTCCTGATCTTTTGGATCGATTAAGCCGTCACCCATCGGTCCGATATTCATCAACACATTACCGCCACGAGCAGCAGACTTGGCCATCAGCTGAATGAAGTGGGATACCGGTTTATGACTGAGATCAAACTTGTGGTAGCCGTAAGATTCGTTTGTCGTCGGAATTGTTTCCCAATCACCTTCGGTGGGCACAATCTCTGCAGCTCGATCGCCGGTGTTGATGTAGTCGCCAAACGAATGACCCAAACCGCGTGCTAGCCGGCCGTTAACAACCACATTCTGATCTACCGCACGAACAGCTTTCAGAATCCTGAGATTCTCAGAAAGAGGAAGACGACTCGGTGTATCAAACCAAATGATGTCCGGGTGATAAGTTTTCAGAAGTTCAACGATTTGCGGTATAGCTTTTTCATCAACATAACTCTTAATCCGTGGAAACAGCTCGGGATGCTGGTCAAACCAGGTCGTTCCGCCGTAAAGCTGCTTGTCGCCACCCGGGTTGTCGTAATCCCAATCGTTGCCGGGGCCGTTTGGATGTTCCCAATCAATTGCGTGTGAGTAGTAAAAACCAAACTTGATTCCGTTGCGTTTACAAGCATCAGAGAGTTCGCGCATTGGATCGCGATTGAAGGGTGTTGCGTCCCGAATGTTGTACTTAGTAACTGCCGACGGGTACATCGCGAAACCATCGTGATGTTTCGCTGTGATGATCACATACTTCATTCCCGCCGCTTTTATCAGCTTGACCCACTCATCAGCATCGAACTTTACCGGATTGAAAACAGAAACGACTTTAGAGAGATAATCTGCACGCGGAATTTTCTGAATCCGCATCATGTGTTCTGCGTAGCCCTTAAAGGGTTTGCCATTCCATTCGCCACCGAATGTTGAGTAGACACCCCAGTGAATGAAACAACCGAACTGAGCTTCACGCCACCAGGCAATGCGCTGGTCGTGGTTCTTCATTGAATCTGTCCACCAACCAGACAGCGCTTCATCAACAGCTATCTGATCACGCTCTTTAACCGAAGCACCACTGTCAGCCTGTCCGAGGGCGAAGGTAACGACTACCAACGTGATGAAGAATGAGCTGAGGATTTTCATTTGATTCATAACATTCAAAAAAACTAACCACAAAGCCTCAAAGACTCTAAGGCACAAATGTCAATTTGTTGCGGCAGTTTGTGTCTTTGAGTCTTCGAGCCTTTGTGGTTAATTCTGCTTCCTGTGCCCGACCTTAGAACATCAATCTAATTCCAAACTGGATTTGACGCGGGTTAGTACCTGCAGCCAGATTGGAAATGCGGCCTACATTGTTTGCGATCGTCGTCGCATTTGTGTTGATTGTTAGATTGGCATTCGCCGGCGTGTCCCAGTTTTGAATGTTGAAGACGTTAAAGAATTCAACTCGCCCTTCTAGTTCCCAGTTCTCATGAATTGGAAAACTCTTGAATAGCGAAAGGTCAGTATTAAAGACTGACTTACCGCGGAACACATTGCGTCCCAGGTTTCCAAACGACCCTGACGGTATGCCAAAAGCACACGGATTAAACCAGGTCGCAATCGTGTGCACGGCATCCGCGGCCTTTCCGCCCTGCGAGATCGTCCTCTGACACGCCGGATCAGAATTAGCTGCAACTGCACCAGCTACAAACGGATCGGCAAGCAAATTGGGACGCAGGTAAGTACCGGGTGCTGTCGGCGCGCTACCTCGCAAGTTAGCGAGGTCCCCAGTCACTTGCAGGTTGTAAGGCGCTCCTGAACGCGCCTGCATAATGAAATTCGTTTGCCAGCCACCCAACAGCCACGATGACAGACCGCTCGTGAACCATCGCTTACCCTTACCTGTCGGCAATTCATAAACAGTGGCCCAAGAGAAGAAATGCGGAATGTCGTACGAGGAAACACCTCTAGCAGTGCTCTGATCGTAGAAGTTCTGGATCGTCGATCCACCTCCCGGACCATTTTCAACGTTAAAGTACCCGCTGCTGACGTCGATCGACTTGCTCCAGGTATAAGAAATCAACGTGCTCAACCCATTTGTCAGACGGCGTTGGAATTTAGACTCAAGTGAATTGTAATTGGAGTACCCAGTATTAGTTGTGTAGGTAATTCCCGCACTAACCCAGGGCATCAACCTTGCCGCATCCACAGTTGCGACTGGTGTGCCGTTCGGGAACGCCCTATTCGCAGCATTTGCAAAACCAGCATAAGGTAGTCTGCCGTTCTTGCTGCCAACATACGCCACCGAAACCATCGAAGACCCCGACAATTCTCGCTGCACTTCAACGTGCCACTGCTGCGAGTACGGATCTTTGTAGTTAGGATCATTCGGGAAGCCTGTCAAACTCCATGGATTGGTTGTTGGTAACGGCGTCGCGAACCCCTGGCCCTGGATCTGAATGATGTTGAACGCAGTACCATTGGTGAAAGCCGCGCTAGCGTTAGCGGTTCCAGAAAAAGCAGTCGCATCCGGCCAAACTGTAGCTTCAAGATCGTTTTGTGCGTATTGGCTACGAGCGGGCAGGGGATCCCAATAAAGACCATAGCCAGCACGTATCACCGTTTTCGGGTTGAGTGTCCAGGCGATACCGATTCTCGGCCCCCAGTTATCTTTGATCGGCGGCGGCGCAAAGAACTTCGTGCCTGCTAACACAACATTCGCGAAATGCGGATCGTTCCGGAAAGCATCAGGAATGCACGGCGCCCCCTGGGCCACACTGCAGAGTTGTGGCATTTCAGTCGCACCAATCGTCCATTTCTGATTAGCCAAATCGAGCGAGTTCCACAAGCGGCCGTCCGTCGTTTTTGGTTGAGTCAGATAGTCGTAACGCAAACCAAAAGTCAGCGCGATATTTCGCCGCATTCTCCACTCATCCTGGATAAACGCTGCCCAGGAAGCGTACTTAAATTGCACCGGCCCTCCGTGAAGGATCGGAAGCTGCGCGCTGAAGTTATTCGGAAAACCCAGCAATGCAGAAGCGAGTGACAGCCCTGAAGTACCCGTCGACGCGGTTGGCAGTCGAGTCTGTTCGTCGTTGAACGTATAAGTTTGGAACGTGTTGAGCTGAACACGTTTTGCTTCGAGATACCAGCCACCTGTTTTGATGCTGTGATTGCCCCTAACCCAGGTGAAACTTGGGGACACACTCCAATTCGGATTTTCACGAAGAGCTGGACCACGAACTCCAAGATTGTTGTTGCCGCCCGCGGTCCAGTTAGAAAGCGCTACTAACAAACCACCGTACTTATCAACATCGAGAAAACCATTTTGAGTTAGTGGGGATACGCCAGCCTCATGCTGATTTTGTTGACCTGAATCCACTCCGGGTCGTCCTGCATATCCTGCACGAATATCAAAGATGAGGTTGGGCGTGAATGTGTGTGTCCATGCTCCACCATAATTGCGACCTTTGCCGCTACCACCAGTCGAACCTTCGTTTCCAATCGGATTGAAGACACTGACATTTTGCTGGGTGTAGCGGAAAAAGATGCTGTCGTTGTCACTGAAGCGATGATCGATTCTGACCTGAAAACTATTCGAATTGTTTGTGCTAGGTCGAATCTGGGCAAAGTTGTTTGCGGCATCACCGGTAAGATTTGGTATCGGTGAATAGGTCCGGAAGAAGTTTTGCATCGGAGCAAAGATCAACGCCTGCGGTATCTTGAAGCACGGCGTTCCGATACTTTGATCTTGTTGCCTCTGTGCATTCACAGGAAGTGGATTCCCGGACGAGTCGCAGCGAAAAGGGTCCCTGACGAAGTTTGTGCCTACTACTCGTGTTGAATACGGATTGTAAATCTGCCGCCGAAACGGCGTGTTTGTGAAGTCGCCATTAATTTCCGCTGCTGTCGGAACATAAGCAAGCGCCAAAGTTGGTTGACTGTAACGCCATCCGTCATATCCAGCAGAGAAGAATGTTCGATTCTTGAAAATCGGTCCCGTCACGGTCGCGCCGAATTGGTTTTGTCTAAACGGCAAAGGACTGTCAGGCACACCTTGACCAGGTCTGCATCGGGCTGTTGTACAGACGTCAAAGGGATTGCGTGCGTCAAAGGCATCGTTTCTCACATATTCAAAAGCCGATCCGTGAAACTGGTTACCGCCTGACTTCGAAACCATATTGACCACTCCGCCCGCGGCGCCGCCGTAGTCAGCTCTCGAGTCATGACCGACAACTTTGAATTCCTGAATCAAATCGATATTGGGAATCACAATGTACGTTGGACCACGAACATTGGTATTGATGATGCCGTCGAAGAAATAGAGCTTCGAACGATTCTCCTGGCCATGAAATGACGGGTCGGCAAAACCAGAACCAGGAATACCGACGTTTCCTTCAACACCGCCAACGCTTCTGTTTTGCGAAGTCGAGACTGGCGTGACTCCCGGCGTCAAAGTGAGCAGTTGAGTAAAGTTTCGG
>JBKPQV010000300.1:0-2461 GCA_046734235.1 Acidobacteriota bacterium | reverse complement strand
TAACTTTCATCGAGTAACGCGACACCATCCTGCACGCGAATTAAACGTGTCGACATGTGTTGCCCCGTTCGATCAATCTCGCCGTACAAGACGTAATCCACTTTCATCAAACTTCCGATAGTTCGTGGATCCTGGTTCGTTCGTCCATAGTGAAGCGCAGCGGTGATCGGACTCACCGAAAGCTTAGAACCTTTGCTAAGTCTCGTAACCAGGGCATCCGCGATTTCGACGCCGAGATATTCCTCACCTGCAACCGAGGTTTTGAAGGGGAGGACCGCAACCGAGTTCGCAGTCATAGCAGGCGGCGAGACCATCACCGGTCGCCGTTTCCACGCGACAACGCCCCCGATAATACCGAGTGCGATCACCATCGTTATCGCGGTTGTAATGGCCCGATGAGACTGGATTCGCTTTGCAGTCGTACTGGAAGGAATAGTCGCTATCGCAATCGGGGGCGTAGACTCAGTCAAACTCTCTGGCCGTGCTACAGCAACACCGTCCTGGGCTTGTGTGTTGACCGGACTCTCTTCGCCAGTCACTTCATTCAACTCCGCGATAAATCGATACCCGCGTGTGTGAACAGTCTCGATATATTTCGGTGCTTTGGGATCGTCACCGAGGAGTTTTCGGAGCTTCCCAATCTCTCGCGTCAATGCATTCTCTGTTACAAAGGTTCCCCTCCAGATTGTGTTGAGGATCTCTTCCTTCTCAATTAGCCGGCCGCGATTTTCGATTAAGAAAAGCAGCAACTTAAGCGTCTTCGGTTCGAGCTGAATCCCCTTGCCGGCCTTGAATGCACGGAACGCGGCAGGCTCGACGCGTATGTCGTCAAACAAAAATGCTGAGGAATTACGGAGGGTCATAAAAGCGTCACAATACCGTCAGCCTTCACTCAGGACATTTAATCGCTTTAACACGTAGGGTCATCGCGTTGTCGGGGAAGCTTAGAAGCAGTTTAAGCAAAAGACAATCTCTTCCCACTCCGTACCGGAGCAGGCACCACAGCATTCATTCCAACAAGGTGAATCTGAATGCCTCATTCAGGAAGACCTAAGTGTCTTTAGCGGCTTCCGGGTTAGTTTTCTATTTCCAGAGCAGGAGAAAAATCTATGTTGATGAAAGCCTTGTTAACGATCTCGCTCGTCTTTCTAGCGTTACATCCGGCGGTGGCCCAGGAGGTCCCGAAAGCCGAAGTGTTCGGCGGTTATTCATGGGCTGGAGGGAACTTTCATGGATGGGATGGCTCTCTCACGGGAAATATCACGAAGCAGTTTGGCATCGTTGCCGACTTCAGCGGTCACTATGGAAGTGAGCTAGATGGATCAGTTCGAATCCACCAAGACGCCCACTCATTTCTGTTCGGACCACGATTCTCCTTCCGTGGAAAGAGATTGACCCCTTTTGTCTATGCACTATTCGGGGCCACGCGATTTCACGAAAGTGCAGTCATCTCCGGTCAAAAACTATCTCACTCGGACACAGGCTTCAGTTCGGCGCTGGGAGGCGGGTTAGATGTAAAGGTGAGCGACCGCGTCGCCATCCGCGCATTCCAACTCGACTATTTCCGTCCGAACTTTTTTGGCGAATCTCATAACCGCGGGCGGCTCGCGGTTGGCGTAGTTATACACTTGGGCAAAAAGTAGGCTTGATTTTGTGGGGCGCAGAGAGTTGTCCGTTTTGGCTGATGTGAGTATTCTCTTGTCGCAGATACCTTCCGGTAATAGCCCTAAGCTGCATTGTTTCCAGTCGCTGCCTCGCCTTACGATTGAATTTGCAATTCTTGCTATGAAACGTTGTCCAGAGTGCCACTTTACGTTTGAAGACCGAGAGCAGGTCTGTGATTTTGATGGTAGCGAACTGGTCGCATTCGATGATCCGGCACCGCTGTCCGATCGGATCGCATCACCGTCGAGAAAATCAAGACTTATTCGCCTCACGAAATCCAGACCCGCATTAATTGTTTTGGTTGGCCTGCTTCTCATGTCAAGCGTGTTATTGATTGTCCGGTACAAATCCTCGAGCCCACCAAAACCGGTTGAGAGAGTGACAACGGAACGACGCGATTCCATCGTGAGGGCTGCACCCGCTCGCAAATCCCGAAGACGAATCGCGCATGTTCATAAGCCTGAACGTCGACGTCGAATCACCATCGCCAAAGCTGCGACACATCGCCGAATCTCTACTGCTCGCACTACGGCTCGTCAGCGATCTGCTCCTACCTATTTCAGCAAACAGACAGTCGCCCGCTCCGAAAAGAAAGACTCAAAACTTAACGTGGTTTTCAAGAAAACAGGTAACGCATTGAAGAAGACTTTTAACATCCTCAAGAAACCGTTCGACCTCTGATTCCCTTGGAGTGCGGTGACCTGGCACCGCTTTGTTACAGCGAGACTCGTCGATCCGGGCATGTGGTCAAACACAATGCCAGGAACAATTATTGACGAGTCTCGCTATGACAAAG
>JBKPQV010000299.1:0-3352 GCA_046734235.1 Acidobacteriota bacterium | reverse complement strand
TGTAACACCACCGTGGCCGTTCTTGTGCTGGAAATATTCGGTGCTCAGCTTTTGGAAGGAAATTGGACTTTCTCTTTACGATTCGCCACTATCCGTTTCAGTCGCTCTTCTCTGCTCAACTTCTTTTCGTTGTAACCAAGCTCACCATACGGTTGTAGCTTCTCGAGCCACATCTCTTCCATGAAATTCAACTCACGCCGCGCATCGAATCCCGGAGTATCTTTTGGTTCCATTTGATCGAGTATCTCAAATTCAAATTTTTCGGCTCCCAGCTCATTCCAATCCTTTTGTAACTCCTTGCCGTTGTGACCTCCCGCCGCCAGTGCAAACTTGTGTCGATTAATAATTCCCTGGATGTCCAGGCCTGAGCCAAGAAAAACTTTGTCGTTCGTTGTATTTCGAATGAGGAAGACTCCAAAAGGGCGTTTGGCCGATTGATAGTCTTTCTTGAGTTGTCGTTTGTCTGTCATAACTACCTCAAATAACGCTCAAACCAGGCAATCGTCCGCTCAAGCGCATCAACACGATGCTTGGGTTCGCGGAATCCATGTCCTTCGCGAGGATAACGGACCAGAACGGAATCAACATTCCTGCGTTTCAAAGCCATGTACATCTCTTCCGCCTGGGTTATGTGAACGTCGTTGTCGTTTTCACCATGAATGAACATCGTTGGAGTTTGCACTTGCCTCACATAACGGAGTGGTGACCATTGCCAGAGCAAATCGTAGTTGTCCCAGGGAAACCCACCAAATTCTGCATGCACAAGATCCTGGTAAAGAGACGTTGAATAAAAACTAATGAGATTGCTAAGACTCGCTACTGAGACGGCCGCTCGGAAACGTGGCGTCTGTGTAATGATCCAGTTAGTCATGAAGCCACCATAACTGCCTCCCGTTACCCCGAGTCGATTGGCGTCAACCCAGGAAAAACGTTTGAGAGCTTCATCGACCCCCATCATTAGATCTTTGTAATCCCCACCACCCCACTCGTTAATCGTTCCGTCTGAAAACTTTTGTCCATACCCGCTTGACCCACGCGGGTTTAGATAGAGCACCGCAAAGTTGCGGTTCACATAAGCCTGAAAATTTGCATTGAACGCCCATCCATACATTCCGTGTGGGCCACCATGAATGTTCAGGACCAGCGGGCACTTTCGATCCTCACGACAAGCAGGTGGACGCATTACCCAACCTTGAATTTGAGTTCCATCGAAGCTGGAGAAAGTGAACTCCTGAGGATTGACCAATCTCATCGATTTCGCAAACCCGTCGTTGTGAGCGGACAATCTTCTGAGTGGAAAGCTACTTCCAACTGCCGACCAGACTTCTGCGGGACGAAGCGCTGTCGATAAAGTAAAGACAAACGGCAACGACGACTCCGTGCCCATCCGATTTCTGACTACGCTGAATCCCGAAATCTGAAACGGAGGCGCATGAGTGGTTGCAGTGTTGGAGTCAACTCGAAACTTTGAATCCTCAAGGTCAAAAACACCTCCAAACTCGCTCTCAAGCACAAACAATGAGAAGCGACTTGTTTTGCCGCCATCCGAGTTCGTGCGAAAGATCGTCGTATACCCCTTGTCTCCCGCAAGATAGAAAATCGACCGGCCATCAGGTGACCACTGAGGACTTCGAACTCGACGATCCTGCTCAATACTTATTTCCTTTCCGGCCCCGCCCGCAGCTGGAATTACCCAAAGATGCGAGTCCTCGGCCACGCTATCGATTGTAGTGACTTCACGTTTAGTTGCTATGTAAGCAATGAATTTTCCGTCCGGTGACCAACTAGGAAAATATTCGCATCCTTTCGTTTCCGTTATTTGTCGAACCTGCGCGCCAAGATCAACGGCAAAGATATCTGAGTTATTGTTCGCGTCAGGGTCTGATTCATGGTTAGAGAGAAAGACAATCTCGTCACCACGAGGACTGAAACTAACTGCGTGATCGTAGAACGCACCTGAAGTGAGTTGGCGCGGGTCCGGTCTGTCGACGTCGACAATCCAGACATGGGATCTCCTGGTGTCTGAAAGCGCTGTTCGCGATTTGTATTGAATTCTATCTATGACTCGCGGGTCTTCGGTGCGACGAGAAGCACCCGGTTCAGGCGTGTCGGGAGTAGTAGAGATATAGGCAATGCGCTTCGAGTCGGGTGACCAGGAAAAAGGTTCTCCTGCGTAAGTGATGAAAAAGTTGGTTGACTGAACACTCGCAACAAAACGCGGATCGCGTCGCTCGAGCTTAACGGTCCATAGACCCTCTTGTTCCTCATGGTTGGAAATGAACGCGATCGTGGAACTGTCCGGAGACCAGCGAGGGCTGGATGCATCCCAGCTGCCTCCTAATAAAGGGGCCGCTGTGGTCCTGATATCGGGCCAATCTGCACTCAGGCCAGGCCGCCTGTCCGGAGTTTGTGGTGGTGTAGAGGTAACAGCACTTGAACCGACTCCGCTGAGCCATAACGTGTTCACCGACTTATCGTCAGCGACTGTGGTTACAGTGTAAACAACCCACATTCCGTTTGGAGAGATTTGGGCATCGCTGACTGTCGCAACTCGAACTATGTCTGCCGGCGTCAACGGCCTTCGCTGCTGCGAATAGGTAACTTGAGAAAACAAAGACACCGAGACCAGGGCTCCTGTAAAAAGAAGCCACCGGACGAAGTGCCGATGGTCGGAGCGCGAAATCGACATACGTACTCTTTCGAAAATTAGACTGGCGCAGGGAGATATTTGCGGGCAGCCTAAGGCTTGGGTGTTGCTTTGGGTGCAGCTTTTGGATCTTCGATCTTGATGCTATTGCGAACCGTATCCCAAGCGCCTGCAAATTGCTTTTGTTGCTTATCCGGTCCGAAGTTCGTTAATAGAGCGACTCTTTGACCAATGATGGCCCAGTAAATCTTGGCCGCCCCGGCTTCCCCGGCAAGACTGGCGCTAATCACCACCCCATCAGCTTTCACTCCGGCGATTTCAGTGGAATCAGCAGCTTGAACTGGCTTCGCACCCATTGAGATGAACTGTTTTGCGCGGGCGTCGATATACGGGTCGATGAATGCTTTCTTCGCATCAGGCAGTTTCTCTGGCGTGATGCGGCCACGGTGAACATAGACGTTGATAGAAACATCCGAGTCAGCGCGAGCGAGAGTCAGCGACTGGCCATCATTATTACTATCGTCCTGAATGGTCCAGCCTGCAGGGTATTCGAAAGACAGTCCGTCTTTTGTGAATACTTTGTTAGAGCCAGTTTGCGCGGAAGCCGTTACTAAGATCGCTGACAAGAAAAGTGTCAGACAAAACGAAACGCGAATCGGATTCATTACCGTCCTCCTGAAAACTGTTACAGGGATATTCTATCCT
>JBKPQV010000298.1:0-5318 GCA_046734235.1 Acidobacteriota bacterium | reverse complement strand
GATCGGCACTGATGACGGCTATATCCATCTAACCAACGACGACGGCAAAACGTGGACAAATGTCACTCCTCCAGCACTAACCGCCTGGTCCAAAGTAACAATGATGGATGCCTCACATTTTGACGTTAACGAAGCTTTTGCGGCCGTTGAGCGGCATCAACTCGAAGACTACGAACCCTATATTTATCGAACTCGAGACTCTGGCAAGAGCTGGCAAAAAATTACCAACGGTTTACCCGCAGGTGTTTATGTGCAAACTGTGAAAGAAGATCCGGTGGAGCGGGGATTGCTATTTGCCGGGACTGAATTAGGAGCTTATGTTTCGTTTGACGATGGCGATCACTGGCAGTCGTTGCAGCTAAATCTGCCACGCGCATCCGTGCGCGATCTGGTGATCAAAAACGACGATGTGGTTATTGCTACTCACGGACGTGGTTTTTGGATACTCGACAACATCACGACGCTTCGACAAATCGACGACCGTTCTGCATCCCAAACAGTCGTACTCTTCAAACCCGCAGTTGCAATTAATGTGTTTCCGGGTAGTGATAACGGCACACCTCAACCCCGCGATGAAGCGTTAGCTGAAAATCCTCCCTTTGGAGCGTCTATTGATTACTACTTGAGGAGTAGTGCTGGAGGTCCTGTAGTTTTAGAAATACTGGATCCGGCTGGAGACATAATCAGGCGTTACTCAAGTGAAGAAAAACCAACACCAGTTGATCCAAACACGCTGAATATTCCGGCGTTCTGGCGTGCAACTCCTCCATCATTATCCGCAGCAGCTGGTATGCATCGTTGGATCTGGGACCTCCGTCCGACACCTCCGCCGACTCGACCCGGCGGACCCGGCGGTGGTGGCGGTGGTGGTGGTTTCGGAGGCGGTCGACCAACGGTACTGCCGGGGAAATATACTGTGAGGCTAACCGTGGCTGGCCAAAGTTACACGCAGCCGCTGACCGTTGAACCAGACCCGAGAGGTAAATAAGCGTCAAATCGAAATAGGACCTATCGGACCTATGATTGGTCTTATAGGGCTTACAGGTCCTATTCCTATCAATCGACAGTTAATCCGCTACCCCCATTTGCCAGAGCGAGTAAGCGTAGTTAAGTGCTACTTCCTTAAGCGCATCGTAGCGACCCGAGGATCCACCATGGCCCGCACCAAAGTTTACTTTTAGTAGTAGCGGGTTCTGATCCGTCTTCATGGCCCGTATCTTCGCCACGAGCTTAGCGCCTTCCCAATAAGGAACCTGGCTATCATTAACCGAAACCTTAACGAGCATCGAGGGATAGTCTTTTTTAGCTATGTTGTCGTAAGGCGAATACGTCTTCATGTAGTCGAACGCAGCCTTCTCATTAGGATTTCCCCATTCGATATACTCGCTCGTAGTTAATGGCAGCGTCGCATCGAGCATGGTGTTTAAGACGTCGACGAAAGGAACCTCCGCGATCACACCTTTGAAAAGATCCGGTCGCATGTTCGTTACCGCACCCATCAACAAACCACCTGCGCTGCCACCCTGAATTACGAGGCGATCCTTCGACGTGTACTTGGTCTTAACCAAATGGTCCGCGCAGGCAATGAAGTCAGTAAACGTATTCATCTTCTTCATCATGCGTCCAGCGTCGCGCCATTCCTCACCGAGTTCACCGCCACCGCGAATATGTGCGATGACATAAATCACACCGCGATCAAGCAGACTCAAGCGGTTCGAAGAAAACGTTGGGGACATCGAAATTCCATATGAACCATAGGCATAAAGCAACATCGGCGCTGATCCGTCGAGCTTCACGCCATTGCGGTACACAACCGACATAGGAATCTTTGTCCCATCTGAAGCGGTTGCAAAAACACGTTCTGACTTATAGTTTTTGCGATCGAAACCGCCAGGCACCTCAGTCTCCTTCAATAAGCTCGACTTTCCGGTATTCATGTCGTAGTCGAACACAGAATTCGGTGTGACCATCGAGTTGTAGGAGTAGCGGACAACATTCGTGTTGAAGACACGATTGCTACTCAGTCCAACTGAGTAGACAGGTTCGGGAAACTGAATTCGGCCTCGCTTATTGGTCTTAAAGTTGACGACTTCGAGCTGCTCAAGACCGTTTTCCCGCTCAGATAAGACGGCATGATCTGCAAATAAACTCACGCCATCGATCTTTACTGCCGGGTTATGGGCAATAAACTCCTTCCAGTTCTTTTCCGAAGGATCATCAACGGGAGCGGTCACAACTCGAAAGTTTTTTGCACCCTTGTTTGTTCGTATGTAAAAGAGGTTTCCCCGATGGTTGACGTCGTACTCGTGCTCCGGTTGCCGCGCAAGAATCACCTTGGGCTCTGTATTTGGTTTATCCGCCGGAATAAAACGCACTTCGGTTGATGTCTTGCTTGCTGAATCGAGGAAGATCGTCGACTGGTCAAGCGTACGCCAGTTGTAAATATCAAAAAGCTCGTCTTTTTCTTCGTAGACTAGATCGCTCTTGTCTGTCCCCAATACATGACGAAAGAATTTGTCACTACGTTTAGTTACGGGATCTTCGGTGACATAAAAAAGAGTCTTGTTATCACTGGCCCAGGAAACGCTAACGACGCGCTCTATACGCTCAGACAAAAGTTTACCGGTGCGCAGATCCTTAACCTGTAAGACATATTGCCGGTACCCGGTATTGTCAGTTGAATAAGCAAGGAGATTTCCGTCATCGCTCGGCACGTAAGCAGCGACTGACATGAATTTCTGCCCTTTCGCCAGCTCATTTTGATCGAGAACGATCTCCTCTGGTGCCGTTGTGCTGCCGCGCTTGCGACAATAGATTGGATACTGCAAGCCGGTAACAGTTCGCTGGTAGTAGTAATAGTCGCCCCACTTATATGGCACCGTGTCGTCGGTTTGTTTTATATGGCTCAACATCTCGTTGTAGAGCTTGTCCTGCAGAACCGAGGTGTGTTTCAGCATTGCCTCGGCGTAATCGTTCTCGGCTTGCAGATGTGCCATGACCGCGGGATTCGTTTTCTCGCGCAGCCAAAAGTAATCGTCAACAAGTGTTACGCCGTGAATGGTTGTAGTCTTTGGTTTCTTTTCTGTCATAGGTGGTTGAGGTGCCGCAGCACCTCCATTCGTTTGCGCCATTATGGCGAATGAAATTGTAAAGATGCAGGGGAGAACAAACAGTACAAGGGTTGGCTTGAATTTCATGGTGACCTCTAATTGGATTTCAACTGTTTCCGACTCACGGCCGGCTAATCGTGGACCGTTCAACCTCGAGGCGGATTGCCCCATCCAGAGCCAATGTATTTTCCATCTTCGACGATGCAGGGAACCGTAGGATCCCCATCTGAATACTTGAACATCTCGGCACGTCTGGCGCGATCGTTTTGCGCGTCGTAGTCGATAAAAGGAATGCCTTTAGAATTGTAAAAATCACGAGCTTGCTCACAGTAAGGGCAGCCCGGTTTCGTATAGATCACTAAAGCCAAAGTATTTGTTCTCCCTGGAAGTTGTTTCTCGCCCGACGGCGCCCGTTTTAGGGGCGCGACAAATTCACTAACAAAATTGATTGGGTGCGATTATACTGCCGCTGCCTATGAGCGACCAAAGCGGTGGTGATGCCGGACTGCAGGAAGTAGCAGCAGATCTACTCGATCCTTACGAGAAGCTTGTCAGCATCGAAGTGCTTGGTAATCAGGTGAGCGTTCCTGAAAAGAATCGGCTGCTAAGATGCTTTCAGTTTCTCTCAATCAACACGATTTCGTACGGAGACTTCTGTTGGAATGGCGAGTGCACTAATTGCCAGGTCTGGTATCACATGAAGGGTCAGGACGAATTGAATGATCGCCCCGCATTATCTTGCCGGCTCGAATGTGAAGAAGGAATGGTGATTACGAAGCTGAGCCGGTTTATTGAGTTGGAAGGGATAAAATAGAAAACACTCATTGGTCATTTTCCATTTATCATTTCTCATTTTCCATTTTTCAGACCCTCCGGGCATCAAAACGGGCGCTGATCTTGTGAGTACTGAATCTCAGATCTCAGATTTGAAATTTCACAGTTTGAATTTCAATTCACTTACTATGAGATCTCAAATTTGCGATCTGAGATTCAGCGCGCACACAGTTCAGCACCCGTTTTGATGCCCGGAGTCTGAAAAATGGAAGATGAGAAATGATAAATGGAAAATGACCGATAAATCTTTTTGCTTCGGAGTGCCGCTAAACCGAGTAGGGCAGGCATTCCTGCCTGCCCCAGTCTTCCCGTTCTGTTACTACCCGTTCAACTGATCAATTTCGCAGGCGTGCCAACGGCGGAAGCGCCTCTTCTCCCACGCGTAATTCCCGCTTCTTGTCAGATTGCTCGGTCGACAGACAGGAGTCTCTGCCCTACTTATTGTGAAATTGCTTAGTTGCGTCGTGCCCGCCGCAAATCGCGATGGAAATCTCGAGCATCTCCGCGCCGATCGCGACGGTCAATTCTGAGCTCACGCTGATCGCGATTGATCTCATGATTGTCGGCGCGAATTTCCTGACGATCCGCCCTTAACTCCTCCCGGCTGGCGTCTTCGCGACGATCCTGACGGTACTCACGTAAATCTCCGCGACGGTCAATAACGTCACCACGAATCTCGCGCCGGTCCCCTCTTAGTTCACGCGTATCAGCGCGAACTTCCCTACGATCCGCACGCAATTCACGCCGTTCCGCAGGATCAATGTTTCCTCTTTGAGCTAAGGCAATACCACCAGAAATACAGATGGTAATTAACAACAATATGAAGCTCCCGAACCTTCTCAACCTCATTTCCATTTCCTCCGTTACTATTTTTCAAATGGGTTTCTGAAACTAAGTTCCGGAGGAGAGACCACACTTCACCTTCAACGCATAGATCCTTTGCGTTCGCCGGGAAGTGTTTGTTAATTAGATTCAGCAACCCCTTGCTGAAACGTTTAGACGCAGGAGCCTCTGGATAGGACGAAAAAAAGATGGGACCAAAGATTTATTTGTCATCGGTCATTTGACATTTAGATCTCTTAGTATTTAGCAACCGTCGGATCTACTTCATTCGACCAGCCTATAATCCCTCCCCGCAAGTTGATCAGTTTTCCAGTAAACCCTGAACGCTGCAGCGCATCGATCGCGCGTGCACTTCTTCCACCCATCTTGCAATGCACGACAGTCTCACGTTGAGGATCGATTTCGTCCATTCGAGAAAGTACTTGCGCAAGCGGAATGTGGATCGCGTTAGGAATGCTCGCAATCGCGACCTCGTGAGCCTCGCGAACATCGATGATCTGAATGTCGTCGCCATTGTCTAAACGTTGCTTC